>NZ_JBHVXZ010000050.1:0-67658 GCF_042881395.1 Amycolatopsis sp. NPDC058278
GACACCGGTTACCGGTCCCCCAGGACGTTGACCGTCTAGCACCCCCGCCCCCGCGACGGCCGCACCAGCCAGGTGCGGCCTTCACGGTCGTTGTCCCCCACCCCCACCGAAGGAATTCACCGCCATGAAGTGGAAGACACGACTCGGCGCCGGGGTCACCGCCCTCGCCGCCGTGCTGGGCGTTGTCAGCGCACCCGGAGGCGCCACAGCCACCGCCGCGCCCGCCACGGCGCTCGCCGCGCCGGACATCTCGCTGGCCAACATCAAGGGCCACCTCAACCAGCTGCAGACCATCGCCAACAACAACGGCGGCACCCGCTCGGCGCGCGGCGGCGGGTACGCGGCGTCGGTGTCCTATGTGGAAAACCTGCTCAAGAACGCCGGCTACACCACGACGCGGCAGACCTGCACCAGCTGCCTCGGGCAGTCGCAGAACCTCATCGCCGAGTGGCCGCAAGGCGACGCGAGCCAGGTCATCATGCTCGGCGCGCACCTCGACTCGGTGAGCGCCGGCCCCGGCATCAACGACAACGGCTCGGGCAGCGCGTCGATCCTCGAGGTCGCGCTGACGCTCGCCCGGACCAACCCGGCGATGGCCAAGCGCGTCCGGTTCGGCTGGTGGGCCGACGAGGAGTCCGGCCTGGTCGGCTCCAAGTACTACGTCAACAACCTGCCGAGCAGCGAGCGCACCAAGATCAAGACCTACCTCAACTTCGACATGATCGGCTCGAAGAACTGGGGCTACTTCGTCTACGACGACGTCGCTTCGGTCAAGGCCGTCTTCGACGAGTACTTCTCCTCCATCGGCATCCAGACCGAAGGCGACAGCGAAGGCGACGGCCGGTCCGACCACGCCTCCTTCAAGAGCGCGGGCATCCCGGTCGGCGGCCTCGCCACCGGCGCCGGCGACATCAAGAGCTCGGCGCAGGCGCAGAAGTGGGGCGGCACCGCGGGTTCGCCGTTCGACAACTGCTACCACCGCGCCTGCGACACGACGGCGAACATCCCGGACCCGCCGCTGGAGAAGAACAGCGACGCCATCGCCTACGCGCTCTGGAAGCTGGCCGTCGGCACGCCGCAGGGCAACGACTTCTCCGTCTCGCTGAACCCGGCGTCGGGCACCGTCCAACCGGGACAGTCGCTGCAGGTCGCCGTCAGCACCGCGACGACGTCCGGCTCGGCGCAGTCGATTTCGCTGTCCGCCTCCGGCCTGCCCGCGGGCGCGACGGCGTCGTTCAGCCCGGCCACCGTGCAGTCGGGCGGCAGCTCCACGCTGACCATCTCGACTTCCGCGTCGACGCCGACCGGCACCTTCCCCCTCACGGTGACCGCGGACGGCGTGAACGCCGACCACACGGCGGCGTTCTCGCTCGGCGTCGGCAGCTCGTCGTGCGCGCCGGTGACCAACTCGACGCGGCTGGACATCCCGGACTACCCGGGTGCCGCGGTGAACAGCACCGCGAACGTGGCGGGCTGCGCGCGCAACGCGTCCGGCACCACCAAGGTCGAGGTGCACATCACCCACACCTACCGCGGTGACCTCGTCCTCGACCTCGTAGCCCCGGACGGCACGGCGTACCGGCTCAAGAACTCGAGCAGCGACTCGACGCCGAACCTCGACACCACCTACACCGTCAACGCCTCCTCGGAAGCCGCGAACGGCGCGTGGAAGCTGCAGATCAAGGACGTCGGCCCGGCCGACACCGGTTACCTGTCCTCCTGGACGCTGACCGTCTGATCCGCGACCGGGGCGCTCCTCGCCGGGGCGCCCCGGTTGTCTAGACCACCCGTTCGTAGGTAGTCAGTGCTTTCCCCCGGTCCCTATCGTGAACGGACACGCCGCGTCCGCCCTTCAACGACGATGGGAGCCGGTATGTCCGGTCGCTTGTTCGCCACCCTGCTGGCCACGGTCTTGGCCGTCCCGCTGCTCGTGTCGCCCTCCGCGCAGGGGGCGGTGCAGGCCGACACGTGCGCGGTGAAGCCGAGGCCCGCGGGCAAGGTCCTCCAGGGGTACTGGGAAAACTGGGACGGCGCCGCGAACGGCGTCCACCCGGGTCTGGGCTGGATCCCGATCACCGACAGCCGCATGGCGCAGCACGGTTACAACGTCGTCAACGCCGCCTTCCCGGTGATCCGCTCCGACGGGACCGTGTTGTGGGAGAACGGGATGGACGCCGGCGTCAAGGTGTCCACCCCGGCCGAGATGTGCGCGGCGAAGGCCGCGGGCGCGACGATCCTGCTGTCCATCGGGGGCGCGGCCGCCGGGATCGACCTCTCGTCATCGGCGGTCGCCGATCGGTTCGTCGCCACGGTCGTGCCGATCCTGAAGCAGTACAACTTCGACGGGATCGACATCGACATCGAGACCGGCCTGACCGGCAGCGGGAACATCAAGACGCTCTCGGCGTCGCAGTCGAACCTGATCCGCATCATCGACGGTGTGCTCGCGCAGATGCCTTCGAACTTCGGGCTGACGATGGCGCCCGAGACCGCGTACGTGACCGGCGGCAGCATCACCTACGGCTCGATCTGGGGCGCGTACCTGCCGATCATCAAGAAGTACGCGGACAACGGCCGGCTGTGGTGGCTGAACATGCAGTACTACAACGGCTCGATGTACGGCTGCTCCGGCGATTCCTACCAGGCCGGGACCGTGCAGGGCTTCACCGTCCAGACGCAGTGCCTGAACAACGGCCTGGTCGTGCAGGGCACGACGATCCGCGTGCCCTACGACAAGCAGGTCCCCGGCCTGCCCGCCCAGCCCGGCGCGGGCGGCGGCTACCTGTCGACGAGCCTGGTTTCCCAGGCGTGGCGGTCGGTTCCGGGCCTCAAGGGCCTGATGGACTGGTCGGTCAACTGGGACGGCTCGAAGGGCTGGACGTTCGGCAACAACGTCAAGTCCCTGCAGGGCCGCTAGGTCCGCCCGGTTTGCCGATCACCGGCTCGGGGCCGTACCCGGGCCGGTGATCCCTCCGATCACCGGGTGGCCAGCTCGGAACGGACGAGTTCCAGGAGCCGGCCCAGCCAGTTGGCGCCGCCCGAGCTCCAGTACTTCGAAGACCGGTCGTTGTAGAGCAGGCGCGCGTCACCCGTGCCCAGCAACGTCGCCGCCATCGCCGGGTGGCGCTCGAACTTGTCCCGCAGCAGCGCGGCCATCACGCCCAGCCGGGCCGTCGGCCAGCCCGCCCGCCGGGGCGCTTCCTCGCCGAGGGTCCGGGCGTCGAGGCCCCGGGCGGCGGCGGCGATCCGATCGTGCCAACCGGCGTCGCCGGTGGACAGCGCCCAGTAGGCGTGCATGACGCTCGCGTACTCCCGGCCGCCGCTCGTCACCGCCGCCGGGTAGTCGGTCTGCAGCACCTCCAGGCCCGCCGGATCGGGCCAGCCGCTGGGGTAGACGTACCCGCCCACCACCAGCGGGACGGTCGTCTCCGGTCCGTCCGCCACCCGCTGCGCCTCGGCTCGGGCGACCCCGGCCTCGCTCCGGCGGAAGTAGTCGAGCGCCCTCTCCCGGACCTCCGGCGTCACCGCGAGCGTGCGGCCCGGGCGCCGGGCCGGGATCGTCTCCCCCACCTCGGCGAGCAGGATCCGGACCGGGACATCGTTCTGGTCCATGTCGCCGAGCACGTGGATCCGGCGGTGCTCGGGCACCGCGTGGTACGACTCGCGGACGGCCTCGAGGTGGGCACCGGTCGGATCCGCGGCGTACGCCAGCAGCGCGTCCCAGCAACGCCGGGAGGAGTCCGGCCGGTCGTTGAGCACGTCCACCTCGTCGGCGAGCTCGCCGATCACCAGCTCCGGCGTCAGCCACGATTCCAGTGCCGGCACGGTTCCTCTCGCCGTGCCGGTGATGATCAGCGATGCGCCCTCGGGCGGGGTGAGGGTCAACGTGCCGTCGTCGAACGCGGCGCGGAGACCGTCGAAATCAGTCGATTCGTAACGCCAGCTGACGACGCCGTCCGCGAAGACGCCGAGCGGGCTCAACTCGTAGTAGTCACCCTTGTCGACGAAGACGAGGCGTTGCCGCCCCTCGACGACGTCGCCGCCGGCCACGCGCGACGTCGAAGTGCTGTCCGGCATGCCGGCGAGCCTAACGGCAGGCGGCGCCGGATCCGGGCCGGTGGCTCAGGAGTCGCCGGCGGGGATCGGGTCGTCGTACTCCCCCGGCGGGCCGGCGTATTCGCGGCCGCCGCCGTCCGGGAACGGCCAGGGGTTCGGGACGCAGCCGTGCAGCCCGAGCGTCTGCTGTTCCATCACCGGCGCCGGCCGGCCCGGGCCGGGGCACAGCTCGTGGCCCTGGCCCAGCCGGTGCCCGGTCTCGTGGGTGACCATGTACTGCCGGTAGGCCTCGAGCGGGGCACCGTAGCCGGGAACGGCGTTGGCCCAGCGGGCGACGTTGAGCACGACGTTGCTGCCGTTGCGGCAGGAGGTGTAGCTGTCCGGCGTGCCGCCGCACAGCTTGTCGCGGCTGGCCGGCGTCGCGAGGTAGATGGTGAAGTCGGCCATGTCGGCCGGCCCGACCTGCTGCAGCCGCCACTGGCCGCCGGCGGTCCAGCCGCGCGGGTCGCCGAGGATGGTGCGGATGTCCTTGGCGAACCCGGCGGGCCCGACGCCGTCGATGTCGGTCTCGATGGCGATCCGGTAGCGCATCAGCCGGCCGGCCTTCCCGGCGACCTCGTCGTTGCCGGGGGTGAACATCCACTGCCCGGACCCGGTCCGCGGGAAGGTGATGGCGGCCTCGACGGGCGCGCTCTGCGTCACGGGCTCCCGCTCCGCCGCCGGCGGCGGCGGGACCGAGGTGGCGTCCCCGATGTCCATGACGACCGGCCCGGCCGCCGGCGCGGCGACGGGCTGCCGTTCCCCGCACGCGGCCACCCCGCTGCCCACCGCCAGGGCGAGCACGGCGGCGGCCGCGGCCCGTCTCGCGGTTTTCGGCATGGGTCCTCCCGGGGTGCGCGGTTTCAGAAGGACATACGGGCCGCGGCCGGGAAAAGTTGCGGTGACCTGCGGTGGCGGAGCGTCACCGCAGCTCAGCGCACCGAATGTGACCACGGCCACAGAACCGGTTGCGACGTTCGGTGCATCGGCGCCGGGACTCAGCCCAGGAACTTGCGGAGCACCTCGGTCACCTGGCGGATCTCCGCCGTCCGGACGTTCTCCTGCTTCGTGTGCGCCAACGTCGGGTTGCCCGGGCCGAAGTTCACCGCCGGCATGCCGCGCGCCGCGAAGCGGGCGACGTCGGTCCAGCCCAGCTTGGCCGCCGCGCGGCCGCCCGCCGCCGCCACCAGTTCCGCCGCCGCCGGGGCCGACAGGCCCGGCAGCGCGCCCGGGGACAGGTCCACAACGGACAGTTCGAAACCGTCGAAAACCTCGCGCAGGTGACGCTCGGCCGCGGCCGCGTCGCGGTCCGGCGCGAAGCGGTGGTTCACCGTCAGCACCGCCGCGTCCGGGACCACGTTGCCGGCCACGCCGCCGCTGATCGCCGTCGCCTGGAGGCCTTCGCGGTAGGTCAGGCCGTCGATGTCGACGATCCGCGGCGGGTACTCCGCCAGCCGGCGCAGCGGCTCGGCGAGCGCGTGGATCGCGTTCTCGCCCATCCACGCCCGCGCGGTGTGCGCCCGCTTCCCCGAGAGCCGCAGTTCGACGCGCATGGTGCCCTGGCAGCCGGCCTCGATCACGCCGTTCGACGGCTCGCCGACGATCGCCAGGTCGCCGGCCAGCCACTCCGGCAGCTCGCGCTCGATCCGGCCGAGCCCGTTCTTGACCGCTTCGACCTCTTCGTTGTCGTAGAACACGAAGGTGACGTCGTGCTTGGGCGACGGCAGCGTCGCCGCCAGGTGCAGGAAGACCGCGTCGCCGCCCTTCATGTCGACCGTGCCGAGGCCGTGCAGGATCTCTTCGTCACCGGTGCCTTCGCGCCGCGAAGGCAGGTTGCCGTTCTCCGGCACGGTGTCCAGGTGCCCGGCGAGCACGATCCGCGACGAGCGGCCGAGGTGGGTCCGCGCGAGGACGGCGTCGCCGTTGCGGACGACTTCGAGGTGCGGGGCCTGCGCCTGCAACGCGTCCTGCACCGCCGTCGCGATCTCGGCCTCGGCGCCGGACACGCTGAAGATGTCCACCAGCGCTGCGGTCAGGTCCACCGGATCGGCGTGGAGGTCCAGGCTCATGCCCCGCACGCTACCGTGGGGGTGTGCGTAGGTTCCCGGTCGCCGTGGGCGGCGCGTTGCTGGTCCTGGTCCTGTCCGGCTGCGGGAACGAAGCCGGCCCGGCCCCCGGACCGCAGGCGGGCGAGCCCGGCCCGGACGCGCTCCCGACCAAGCTGGACGCGCTGACCGTCGACCAGTGCTACGCGAGCCCGCGCACCCAGCTGCCGAAGGGCTGCGAGAAGTACGTCACGGAGGTCGCCAACGTGCCGGGCGCGGCCCGCAAGCGCGCGGACGACCGCGACCCGCAGCTGGTCGCCGAGGCCACCAAGCTGGAGCGGGCCGTCGGGTCGTTCCGGAGCGCGGGCTGCACGACGGTCCCGGCCGCGGGTGGTCCCTGCTCGCAGGCGCTCGTCGACATCGCCGGCGCCCTCGCGGGCCTGAAGAAGCAGGTAGACGCGCGGCCCACGAGTGGTTGATCCGCGTCACTCCACTACGGTGAGGGCCGTGAGCGAGCAGAGCCCGAACCCCGAAACGACCGGCGCCAGCGGCGTCGGGCTGGCCACCGTCGCGACCGACGGGACGGTCCTCGACACCTGGTACCCGCACCCGAAGCTGACCGAAGGCGGCACGCCCGGGACCGCGCGCCTGAGCGCGGAAGAGGCCACCGAGCTGCTCGGCGAGGCCGCCGCGGCGCTGCTCGGCCCGGACACCGACCGCGGGGTCGAGGTCGTCGCCGTCCGCACCACGATCGGCAAGCTGGCCGACGCGCCCGCCGACACGCACGACATGTACCTGCGGCTGCACCTGCTCTCGCACCGGCTGGTCCGCCCGCACGGCCAGAACCTCGACGGCATGTTCGGCCTGCTGCCGAACGTCGTGTGGACCAACCACGGCCCGTGCCCGGTCGAAGGCTTCGAGACGACCCGGCTGCGGCTGCGCTCGCGCGGCGCGGTGACCGTCTACAGCGTCGACAAGTTCCCGCGCATGGTCGACTACGTCCTGCCGTCCGGGGTCCGGATCGGTGACGCCGACCGCGTCCGGCTCGGCGCGCACCTGGCCTCCGGCACGACTGTGATGCACGAGGGCTTCGTCAACTTCAACGCCGGCACGCTCGGCGCGTCGATGGTCGAGGGCCGGATCTCGGCCGGCGTGGTCGTCGGCGACGGCTCGGACGTCGGCGGCGGCGCGTCGATCATGGGTACGCTTTCCGGCGGCGGCAAGGAAACGATCTCCCTGGGCGAGCGCTGCCTGATCGGCGCGAACGGCGGCGTGGGCATCTCGCTGGGCGACGACACGGTCGTCGAGGCGGGGCTGTACGTCACGGCGGGCACGAAGGTCCTCGTCGAGGGCAAGGTCGTGAAGGCCCGCGAGCTCAACGGCATTTCGGGCGCGGTGTTCCGCCGCAACTCGGCGAACGGCGCGGTCGAGGTCGTGCCGCGGACCGGCGCCGGCGTCGAGCTGAACGCGGCGCTGCACGCCAACGACTGAGAGCGATCGGTCACCTACCATCCTGGGGGTGACCACCGAATCGTTCCGCCGGACACCGGCTGAGCTGGGCCTGCCGGACGCGCCCGTCGAAGCGCGTCCGGCCGACCCGGCGGGCCACCACGTGCGGGCCAAGCTCGACCGGGAGATCCGCGCGCTGCTCGCGCACGAACCCGGCACGCGCTCCGGCGTGGATCCGGAGGACCTGCACCAGATGCGCGTCGCCCTGCGGCGGATGCGCAGCGTGCTGAAGCTGTCCGGCGAGCTGGTCGGCGACGGCGCCGAACCGGTGCGGGCGGAACTGGGCTGGCTCGGCCAGTCCCTCGGCGAGGTGCGCGACTACGACGTGCTGATCGGGCACCTGCGCGAGGTCATCGCCGGCTTCGAGGTCCGGGACCAGGCTCCGGGCCGCCGTCTGGTGTCGAAGTTCGTCACCGAGCGAGCCACGGCGAAGCGGCGCCTGACGCGAGCGCTGTCGAGTGCCCGGTACTCGACGTTGCTGCGCGAGGTGAGCCTGCTGACGCGGGACAGCGCGTCGGCCGCGGCAGCGGAGAAGCCGCACGACCTGATCGGCGGGCTGGCGAAGCCGCACCGCAAGCTCGCCAAGGCCGTCCGTGCCCTGCCCGCCGACCCGCCGGACGACGACCTGCACGCGCTGCGCATCCACGGCAAGAAGCTGCGTTACGCGGCCGAGCTGGCCCAGACGTCGGCGAAGAAGAAGCAGACGGCGAAGATCAAGCACCTGCTCAAGGCGACGAAGGACTTCCAGACGGTGCTCGGTGAGCACCAGGATGCGGTGATCGCGGCCGAGCGGATGCGCACGGTCCTGGAGTCGGCGGACGGCCCGATGGGATTCGTCGCCGGCCGGATCGCCGAGCGCGAGCTGGGCCGCCGCGCCGAGGCCCGCGCGGCGTGGCGACGGTCCTGGAAAGCGGTGGACGCCGCCGCCCGAGCCCTGCACGCCTGAGTCTCAGGACATCGACCAGACGTAACCGTCGGGCCGGATCAGCACCCTCCGGCCCCCTTCGGCCTCGTACGCCGCGTACGCGTGGCCGCCGTCGTCGACCAGGTCCGTTCCCGTCGCCACGCTCCCCGCCGGCAGGATCCGGTACCCGGCCGTCTCGCCCGCCCCGAACAGCAGCTCCGTCGCGTGCGGGCCGCGGAACAGCTCGAACAGGCGCACCCGCTTGCCGTTCGCGTCGACCAGCGGGGCGTCCGGCGCCCGGTCGCCCGGCTGCAGCCCGCCCGTCCCGGCCGGTGCCAGCGGGCCGCCGCGGTAGCTGATGTTCAGCTGGTTCGTCTCCTCGCCGCGGTGGTGGGCGTCGTCGTCCCCGTCGACGTACTTCTGCAGGATCCCGGCCGTCACCCCGAGCACCCGGGCCGCGACCGTCCTTCGCTCGATCTCGTAGCTGTCCAGCAGCTCCGGTGAGCCGTCCGCGAGCTTCCAGCCCAGGTTGTAGCCGTCCTGGACGCCCGTGTTCAGCCCCTGCCCGCCCGTCGGCGGGTGGACGTGCGCCGCGTCGCCGGCGAGGAACACCCGGCCGTCGCGGAAGCGGGCCGCCAGGCGGACGTTCGGCCGCCACACCGTCGACCAGGCCAGGTCGGACAGCTTGACCGTGCCGCCGCTCAACGCGTCGAGCCGGGACTGGACCGCGGGCAACGCCGTCTCGACGTCGGTCTCGTCGTCGCCGAGCGCCGCGCCGAACTGGAAGTGCGGCGTCCCCGGCAGCGGGCTGAAGGACATGCCGCTCATCGGCTCGTCCGGGGTCGCGAACCAGTGGCCGTAGTCCCGGTCGAGGCCGTCGGCCCGGACGTCGCCGAGCAGCATCCGGATCGACTCGTCGGTCGTGCCCTCGAACGCGATCCCCAGCGTCTTGCGCACGAAGCTCTTGCCGCCGTCCGCGCCGACCAGGTACTCCGCGCGGACGGTCTCCCCCGTGCTCAGCGTGGCCGTGACGCCCTCGGCGTCCTGGTCGAAGCCGGTCAGCGCGGTCGCGAGCTCGACGCGCACGCCGAACTCGGCCAGCCGCTCGCGCAGGACCCCCTCGGTCTGCGACTGGCCCAGGAACCAGCCGGTCGGGTACGGCCGCGACGGCGTCGGCTCGACCGGGTCGAACATCATCCGCTCGCCGACCACCTCGCCGCCGAGGTGGATCTTCATCGGCACCGGGGCCATGCCCGCGGCCAAAACCGCGTCGAGCACACCCAGGTCCTCGAACACCTCCAGCGTGCGCGGCTGCAGCCCGTCGCCGCGCGAGCCCACGAAGTACGTCTCGGCCTTGTCGATGATCCGCACGGCGACGTCCCGCCGCGCCAGCTCGATGGCCAGCGTCAGCCCGGTCGGTCCCGCGCCCGCGATCAGCACCTGTGTGTCCATGTCATCCTCCCGGTGAATTTCGATTCAGTGAATCTTGATTCAGAGTGGCGCTGCTAGCGTCCCGTGTCAAGGGAGGTGGCGATGACGGCGACGAGCCGCAAGGAAAAGGCCGCGGAGACCGAGGCCGCGCTCAAGGCCGCGGCCAAGCGCGTCTTCGCCCGGAAGGGCTACCTGAACACGAAGATCACCGACATCACCGCCGAGGCGGGCCGGGCCGCGGGATCGTTCTACAACCACTTCGCGGGCAAGGAAGAGCTCCTGGAAGCGCTGATGGCCGACATCGCGGCGTCCGGCGACGAGAGTGCCGACAGCGAAGACCACCTCAACGACTTCAGCGACCCGGCGGCCGTCCGCTGGCACGTCAAGCAGTACTGGGAGTTCTACCGGGACAACGCGGCGACCATGCTGGCCCTGCGCCAGGCGGCGATGGTCAGCGAATCCTTCGCCCGGACGGTGGCGCAGTTCGGCGCGTCCCAGGCCGCCGACCTCGACGACCACCTGGCGCACATCACCCGCGCCGGAATGCGGCTGCCCGCGGACCCGGACCGGTGCGGCATGCTGATCTACCACCTGGTCGACGCCTTCGCGGCGACGTGGCTGCACGGTGCGCCGGCGGGCTGGACGCCGCCGACCGACGACGAAGCGATCGAACTGCTCACGCGGTTCGTCTACCGGGGCCTCACCGGCCGCGATTACTGACCGGGCTCCGGCCAGTGGTCGACGACTTCGACGTGCCGCAGCCCGGCGGATTCGGTGATGTGCCGGAACCAGGCGGCGCACTCGGGCACCGAGTCGATCAGCCGGGCCGCCTCCTCGGCTTCGGCCCGGCTGCGCCAGAGCACGACGTCCAGCCAACCACCGTCGTCTTCCCTGGTCAGATAAGCGGCGAGACAGCCGGGGAACCGCCGGCGCATCGCCTCGACCATCGCCGGGCGCTCCGCCAGCAGCTGCGCCACGGCGCTGTCGCCGACCTTGAAGCGGGCCAATTCGATCGTCATGGACATGCTCGGCACCGTAGCCGGGGGCACCGACAGTTTCCGGACGGCTCAGCCCGCGGTCAGGCGCTCCACGGCGGCGTCGACGCGCTCGTCCGTCGCGGTCAGCGCGACGCGGACGTGCTTGCCGCCCTTCGGGCCGTAGAACGTCCCGGGCGCGACCAGGATGCCGCGGTCGGCCAGCCACCGGACCGTCGTGGCGGCGTCTTCGTCGCGGGTGGCCCAGAGGTAGAGGCCCGCTTCGGAGTGGTCGATGCGGAAACCGTTGTCCTGCAGCGCCTTCCGCAGGACGAGCCGGCGGCGGGCGTAGCGCTCGCGCTGGACGTGCAGGGCCTCGTCGTCGGTCAGCGCGGCGACCATCGCCTCCTGGACCGGGCGCGGCACGATCATGCCCGCGTGCTTGCGCACTTCCAGGAGCCGCTTGATCAGGTGGGGGTCACCGGTCAGGAACCCGGCGCGGTAGCTGGCCAGGTTCGCCGACTTCGACAGCGAGTGGACCGCGATCAGCCCGTCGGTCCGGCCGTCGCAGACGTCCGGGTGCAGCACCGACAGCGGGTCGGTCTCCCAGCCGAGCGCCAGGTAGCACTCGTCGGAGACCACGACGACGTCACGCTCGCGGGCCCATTCGACGACCTTGCGCAGGTGCTCGACCGGCAGCACCTGGCCGGTCGGGTTGGACGGCGAGTTCAGCCAGATCATCGCCGGCTTCTGCGGGCCGAGCGCGGTCAGGCCGTCGGTCCGCAGGATCGACGCGCCCGCCAGCAGGGCCCCGACCTCGTACGTCGGGTAAGCCAGCTCCGGGATGACGACGACGTCACCGGGACCGAAGCCGAGCAGCCGCGGCAGCCAGGCCACGGCCTCCTTGGACCCGATCGTCGGCAGCACGGCGTCCGGCTCGATGCCGTCGACGCCGTGGCGCCGGGAAAGCGCTCCGCGCGCGGCTTCCCGGAGAGCCGGGATGCCGTGGGTGGTCGGGTACCCGGGGATCTCCGAGACCGACGCGAGGGCCTCGCGGATGCCGGCCGGGACCGGGTCGACCGGCGTGCCGATGGAGAGGTCGACGACCCCACCGGGATGCGCCTGGGCCGTGGCTTTGACCTCGGCGAGCGAATCCCAGGGGAAGTCGGGCAGCGCGATCCGGTTCATTCGCCCTGCGGGGGCAACGCCTTGATGAAGGCCGGGTCGTGCGCGGTCTTGCCCACCTTGGACGCACCGCCGGGCGAGCCCAGCTCGTCGAAGAAGTCGACGTTCGCCTTGGTGTAGTCCGACCAGTTGTCCGGGACGTCGTCCTCGTAGTAGATCGCCTCGACCGGGCAGACCGGCTCGCAGGCGCCGCAGTCGACGCACTCGTCGGGGTGGATGTACAGCATCCGCTCGCCCTCGTAGATGCAGTCCACGGGGCACTCGTCGATACACGCCTTGTCGAGCACGTCGACGCAGGGCTCGGCGATCACGTAGGTCACTGCGCACTCCTGCTTTTCTCTGCAAACAGCCAGTCGGTGCCGACATTACGCGGGGTCGGCACCCGTTCGGTCGGTGAGGCAAGCCTTAGCCATACCCGGGGTATGGGGCTCACCGCTCCCGGCGGCGCGGGGGCGGGGTGGCCCGGGCGTCACCGGTGATGACGAAGCGCGGCTTGGGCGCTTCGTCCTCAGTCTTCTTCTCCCCCACGGCTCGGTTGAACCCTTCGGCGATCTCGTCGACCAGCTTCTCGTTGTGCCGTTCGTCCTTGCGCTGGATACCCACGCCTCACCTCCTGCCGAAATCCGCTCCCGCGACTTTCACCGCCTCCGTCACAATCTAGCGGTGAACGCCCGCGAGAAGCTCGAAATCACCTGCAGCAAAGCATGGCCACCCCTGGTGGAGGATCCCCTGGGTGAGTGGCGCCTGCGCTGGGCGGACGGTTTCACCGGGCGCGCCAACAGCGCACTCGCCGTCGGCGACCCCGGCCGCCCGCTCGGCGAGGCCCTGCGCGCGGTGTGTGATTTCGCCCACGGTCGGGGGATCACCCCGATGGTGCAGGTGGTCCGGGACAGCCCGAACGAACGCGCGATCGCCGCGAGCGGGTGGGTGCCGGCCACCGGGCACGGCGCGGGGCACGAAGTCGTGGTGCTCACCGCCCCGCTGACTCCCGCGCCCGGCGTCCCGGGCGTCACGGTCGGCGACGAGCCGGTCCCCGGCTGGTGGGAGCTCGCGCTGCGCCCCGGCGAGGACTCCCCGGCCGCCCGGCAGGTCCTGACCTCCGGAAAGGTCGGCTACGGCGGCGCGGCGGCCGAGGGGGTCCTCACCGGCGTCGTCCGCGGAGCGCTGGTCGACGGCTGGCTGCACGTCGGCCGCCTCGAAGTCACCCCGGCCTTCCGCCGCCGCGGGCTGGCGTCGGCGCTGATGGGCGCCGTGCGGACGTGGGGCGTGGAACACGGGGCGGACCGCGCGGTGTTGCAGGTCGCGGAGGGGAATTCGGGCGCACTCGCGCTCTACGCGGGGCTCGGCTACGCCCCGCACCACAGATACCGGTACTGGGTGCCCGCACCCGGCTCGTGCGAGGATTCGACGTCGTGAAGATCGTGGTAATGGTCGGCGGAGTGGGCGGGGCCCGCTTCCTGCTGGGTGTCAAGGCGGCTTTGGGCATGGCACCGGAAGGTGCCTCCGACTCCCCGCACGAGGTGACGGCGCTGGTCAACACCGGCGACGACGTCTGGATGCACGGGCTGCGGATCTGTCCGGACCTGGACACCTGCATGTACACCCTGGGCGGCGGGATCGACAAAGAACGCGGCTGGGGGCACTCGGGCGAGACCTGGGTCGTCAAGGAGGAGCTGGCCGCCTACGGCGCCGAGCCGAGCTGGTTCGGCCTCGGCGACAAGGACATCGCCACCCACCTGATCCGGTCGCGGATGCTGCGCGCGGGCTACCCGCTTTCGGCGGTCACCGAGGCCCTGTGCGACCGCTGGCAGCCCGGCGTCCGGCTGCTCCCGATGTCGGACGACCGCGTCGAGACGCACGTCGTGATCGACGACCCGGAGCAGGACGGGCAGCAGAAGGCCGTCCACTTCCAGGAGTGGTGGGTGCGCTATCGCGCCGAGCCGAAGGCCCACTCGATCGTCGCGGTCGGCAACGATGAGGCCAAGCCCGCGCCGGGCGTGCTGGAGGCGATCAAGGACGCCGACGCCGTGCTGTTCGCGCCGTCGAACCCGGTCGTCTCGGTGGGCACCGTGCTGGGCGTGCCCGGTGTCCGGGACGCGCTGCGCAAGACGTCGGCCGGCGTCGTCGGGGTGTCGCCGATCATCGGCGGCAAGGCGCTGCGCGGGATGGCCGACGCGTGCCTGACCGCGATCGGCGTCGAGACGTCGGCCGAGGCGGTGGGCCGCCACTACGGCTCGCGCCAGGCCGACGGCGTGCTCGACGGCTGGCTGATCGCCGAAGGCGAGACGGCGGACGTGCCGGGCGTGACCGTCCGCGACGTCCCGCTGCTGATGTCCGATGTGGACGCGACCGCGGCGATGGCCCGCGCCGCCCTCGAACTGGCTGGAGCCCCCATTGACTGACACCGCTGAAACCGCGGACCACGCTGCCCCCAAGCTGGAGATCCTGCCCGTCACCGGGCTGCCGGAGTTCCGCCCGGGCGACGACCTGACCGGCGCGATCGTGGCCGCCGCGCCCTGGCTGCGCTCCGGCGACGTCCTGGTGGTGACCAGCAAGATCGTCTCCAAGGCCGAGGGCAGGCTCGTGCGCGTGCCGTCGGACCCGGAAGCCCGCGACGCCGAACGCCGGAAGCTCGTCGAGCAGGAGGCCGTGCGGATCGTCGCGCGGATCGCGCGCACCGTGATCACCCAGAACCACCTGGGGATCGTGCAGGCCGCGTCCGGGATCGACGCGTCCAATGTGGCCGGTGACGAGGTCGCGCTGCTGCCCGCCGACCCGGACGCTTCGGCGCTGGCGCTGCGCAACGGGCTGCGGGAGCGGCTCGGCGTCGAGGTCGCCGTCGTCGTCACCGACACGATGGGCCGGGCCTGGCGGATCGGGCAGACCGACGCCGCCATCGGCTCGTCCGGGCTGCGCGTGCTGCACGCCTACCAGGGACAGGTCGACGGGCAGGGCAACGAGCTGGCCGTCACCGAGGTCGCCGTCGCCGACGAGGTCGCCGCGGCCGCCGACCTGGTCAAGGGCAAGCTGGGCGGGACGCCGGTGGCGGTGGTCCGCGGGCTCTCCCTGGAGGACGACGGTTCGAAGGCGCGGGACCTGATCCGGCCGCTGGAGGAGGACCTCTTCCGGCTGGGCGTCAACGAAGCCGTCGCGCAGGGCCGGCGCGAGGCCGTCCCGGCCCGGCGTTCGGTGCGGCACTTCGCGGACGAGCCGGTCTCCCCCACCTCGATCCGGCGGGCGGTGGGTTCCGCGCTGACCGCGCCCGCGCCGCACCACACGCACCCGGTGCGGTTCGTCTGGCTGCGTGACCCCGGCGTCCGGAAGAAGCTGCTCGACGCGATGCGCGAGTCGTGGCAGGCCGACCTGTCCGGCGACGACTTCACGCCGGAGCAGATCGCGAAGCGGCTCAGCCGGGGCGACATCCTGTACCGGGCCCCGGAAATCGTCATCCCGTTCCTCGTCCCGGACGGCGCGCACACCTATCGCGACGACCGGCGCAACGACTGCGAAAAGACGATGTTCACCGTCGCCGGCGGCGCCGCGGTCCAGGGCCTGCTGGTCGCGCTGGCGGCCGAGGGCCTGGGTTCGTGCTGGATCGGGTCGACGATCTTCGCCGCCGACGTCGTCCGCGAAGTCCTCGGCCTGGACGAGCGCTGGCAGCCGCTGGGCTCGGTCGCCATCGGCGTGCCGCTCACCGAGCCGGAGCCGCGTGGCCCGGCCTTGGCCGGCGACGGGCTGCTGGAACTGTGAGCCTGCACGCGGACGCCGTCACGACGCTTTCGTCGTGGCAGCCTGCGGTCCCTTCCCAGGAGTCGCTGCGGCAGGCCTTCCTCGGTTTCCTGGCTGCTCGTTCTGACAGTTGCGAGCGGTCGTGCGAGGCCGGGCACCTGACGGCGTCGGCGGTCGTGCTGGACCACACCGGCACCCGGGTGCTGCTGACGCTGCACCCGCGGGTCGGGCGGTGGCTGCAGCTCGGCGGCCACTGCGAGCCGTCGGACGCGTCGCTGGCGGGGGCGGCGCTGCGGGAGGCCACCGAGGAGTCGGGGATGTCCGGGCTCCGGATCTCCGCCGAGCCGGTGCACCTGGACGTCCACCCGATCACGTGCTCGCTGGGCGTGCCGACCCGGCACTTCGACGTCCGCTTCGCGGTGCACGCCCCGCCGGGCGCTTCGCCGGTGCGCAGCGACGAGTCCGACGACCTGCGGTGGTGGCCGGCGAACGCGCTGCCCGCGGGGTCGGAAGATCTCGCCGATCTGGTGAAAGCGGCCGTTCCTGTCGGTGCCGGGGGATAACCTGGTTCGCGGACAGGGAGGGACCACATGGCTACACAGTTCCCGGAGCGGGTGCACTACCACTCCGGCGGAGGCGGCGACACCGGCGTGTTCGGGTACATCGTGCTCGGGCTGATCGTCCTGGGCATCATCGTGTTCGTCATCGCGGTGGCGGTGCGGGTGTCGAAGATGCGCCGCGAAGAGGCGATGAAGAACGGCGGGCAGTTCCCGCCGAACCCGAACTTCCCGCCGCAGCAGGGGTTTGCGCAGCAGGGATTCCCGCCACCGGGTTCGCCGCCACCGGGTTCGCCGCCACCGGGTTCTCCGCCGCCGTCGCAGGGGTTCGCGCAGCCGGGCTTCGCGCCCGGGTACCCGCCGCCTTCGCCGCAGCAGGGGTTCCCGCAGCAGCCGGGATATCCGCCGGCGCCGCAGCAGTACGCGCCGCAGGGGCCGTCGTTCCCGCCGCAGCAGCAGTTGCCGGGGCCGGGAGCGGGTCCGCAGAGCTGGTGATCGTCCCCTTCGACAGCAGTTCGCCGGTCCCGCCGTTCGAGCAGGTCCGCTCCGGGCTCGCGACGCGGATCAACGACCGGAGCCTGGCCGTCGGCACGAAGCTGCCCACGGTCAGGCAGCTGGCGGCCGACCTGGGAATCGCCCCGAACACGGTGGCGAGGGCCTACCGCGAGCTGGAGGAAGCGGGCTTGATCGAGACGCGCGGCCGAGCGGGAAGCTTCGTCGCGGCGGCGGGCGACCAGAGCCGCCGCCGAGCCCAGCAGGCGGCGGCGGAGTACGCGAAGACCACCCGTAAGCTCGGCCTCGACGACGCCGAGGCGCTGTCGATCGTCCGCGCGGCACTCGACGAGGGGAACGGCTGATGGTGAGCGTGCTGATGCTGCTGATCATCTTGGTGGTGATCGCCGGCATCGTCGGAGTGGTGCTGCTCATCGTCAACGCGAGCAAGCCGAAGCAGCCGCCGTACCCGCCGCAGCAAGGCTTTCCGGGCCAGCAGCCGCCGGGTTACCCGGGTCATGCCGGGCCACAGCAGGGTTATCCCGGCCAGCAGCCGCCGCCCGGGTTCCCGGGACAGCAGCCGCCGTACCCGCCGCCGCCGGGCGGCTATCCCCCGCCGCAGTAGCTCGCCGCCTTCGGAGGCCGACCGCTCGGCCCGCGGCCGCTCCCCGCAGTGCCGCCGTCACATCGCGCGGTAGTCGCGCAGCTCGATCCGTGGCCCGAACCGCGGCCGGGTGTGCCCGGCCGCCTCCAGATACCTCACCGCACGCTGCCGCTGCGGGGCGTACGGGGCCAGCACCTCCGCCATTCCCGCGTCGTCGAGCTTCGTGCCCAGCAGCGCGTTCCCCACCATCGACGGGATGTTGTAGTCGCCGAAGCTCACCGCGTCCGGGTCGCCCCAGGCGCGCTGGGCGATCTCCGCCGCCGTCCAGACCCCGATGCCCGGGACCTGGCGCAACCAGTGGCGGCCCTCCAGCCCGCGCAGCTCCACCGCCCGCTCCAGGTGACCGGCGACGCGCGCCGCGTTCAGCAGGGCCGTCCGGCGCTTGATGTCGACCCCCGCGCGGTGCCAGTGCCAGTCCGGCAGCGCCCTCAGCGCCGCCGGTGCCGGCGGTACGCGCAGCCGCTCGGGCGCCGGGCCGGGTGGGCGCGTCCCGAACCGGCGGCACAGCTCGGCCCACGACCGGATCGCCTCCTTGCCCGTCACCTTCTGCTCGAGCACGGCGAGCACCAGCCAGTCCCACACCACCCCGGTCGCGCCGAGCCGCAGGCCGGGGTTCGCCCGCCGGGCCCGCGCGACGACGTCGTGGTGCGCGACGAACCCCGCGTCGTCGTCGTCCGCGCCCAGCAAAGCCGGCACCCCGCTGAGCAGCCGGTCCTTCGCCGAGCCCCAGGCCGCGGCTTCGATGCGGCCGTCCGGATGGCGGCGCAGCGCCAGCGTTCCGGGGCCGTCCGGGGTGTTCGACGCGAGCCAGGTGATGCCGCGCTCGTCGGTGAGGATGTTGAGCGACCCGCGGCCGCGCTTCAGCGGACCCAGGACCCGGCCCAGGTCGACCTCGAACGCGGGACGCCAGAACACGGGCTACGCGTCGCTCGAAAAGCGGACGGATCCGTCGGGCAGGACGACGTCCGGCCAGACGCGGGCGCCGTCGAGGAGCTCGCAGCCGGCCCCGACGGACACGCCGTCGCCCAGCACCACGCCGCGCAGCACCGCGCCGGCGCCGACGCGGGCGCCGTGCCCGAGCACCGAACGCTCGACGATCGCGCCCTCGGAGACCGCCGCGCCGTCGAACAGGACCGAGCCGTCGATCTTCGCGCCCGAGCCCACCACGGCGGCGACGCCGATCGTCGACCCGCCGCTGAGCTGGGCGTCCTCGGCCACCGACGCGCCGTCGAGCACCAGGAAGTCGCCGGGGCGGCCGGGCAGCGCCGACGTCGGCGCCAGGCCGCGCACGAGGTCGGCCGAGCCGCGCACGAACGCTTCCGGCGTGCCGACGTCCAGCCAGTAGGACTCGTCGACGAAGCCCTGGATGTGCGCGCCCTGCTCGAGCAGCTGCGGGAACGTCTCGCGTTCGACCGACACCCGCCGTCCCGTCGGGATGGCCTCGATCACCGGACGGCGGAAGACGTAGCAGCCGGCGTTGATCTGGTCGGTCGGCGGGTCCGGCGTCTTCTCGAGGAATGCCTGGACCCGCCCGGTCTCGTCGGTCGGCACCGACCCGAACCGGCTGGGGTCCGGCACGCGCTGCAGGTGCAGTGTGACGTCGGCCTCGGATTCTCGGTGGACGCGCAGCTGCTCGCCGAGGTCCGAGCCGGAGATGATGTCGCCGTTGAAGACGATCACGTGGTCGGCCCGGAGCTTGTCGTACACGTTCCGGATCGCGCCCGCGGTGTCGAGCGGCTCCTCCTCGACCACGTACTCCAGGTCGAGGCCGATGGACTTCCCGTCGCCGAAGTACTCCTCGAACACCTCCGCCCGGTAGCTCGTGCCCAGCACGACGTGCCGGATGCCGGCCTCGCGGATGCGGGAGAACAGGTGACTCAGGTAGGGCGTCCCGGCGGTGGGGAGCATCGGCTTCGGCGCCGACAGCGTCAACGGCCGGAGGCGCGTGCCCTTGCCCCCGACCAGCACGACGGCGTCGACAGCGTCGCTTCGGACCTCGGACGTCACGGAAATCTCCTCTTTTATCACGCACCGCTGAGCGACAAGCCGCGGGAAACCCTGACGGAGGTCGCCCGGAGGGCCTACCCTAGACAGGAAACAGGCGGGCCTTTCCCCAGAGGGCCCCGGGTCAGTCGGGAGGCCGAGGGGATGGACCCCCGCGATCGGGCGGACGCCCTGCTCGCACGAGCCCAGGCGCGCGGTGTGTTCGTCGTGACACCCGACAGCGCGACGTCACCGATGGACTCGTCGAACACCCAGCAGATCCCGCGCGCGCAGATCGACGGGCTCGACCGCAGCCGCGACCCCGACACGACCACGCAGCTGCCGGCGTCGCTGATCGAGGAGAACGACCACCCGCTGGCCGGCTCGGCGCCGACGCGGCGGATGGAGGTCCAGGGCGGCCGCCGCCCGCAGCAGACGACGCCGCTGAGCATGCCGTCGCCGACGACCCCGATGCCCAAGCCGATGCCCAAGCCGATGCCCACGCCGGTGCCCACCCCGCTGGCCCGTCGGCCCCAGGCCGAGCAGGTCACGAGCCCGCTGAAGGAGCCCGATCCGGAGGACACCGGCCTGGTGCCGACGGTGACGCAGAACATCGGCAAGTCCGACCTTTCGCGCCGGCTCGACGGGATCTAGCGGGTCTCCAGCTTCAGCCGCAGCGCGAGGCCGAGCTTCACGGCGGCCAGCACCGGCTTCCAGGCGAGCCCCAGGTGGCGGTCGGCGAGGTAGCGGTAGGCGCTGGCGTGGTGCGCGGCGAGCATCTTCTTCGACGCCTGCGAAGTCGAGTGGCCGCCTTCGTGCGTCACCCGCGAGGACGGCGCGTAGACGTTCAGCCAGCCCGCTTTCGCCAGCCGGTCGCCGAGGTCGACGTCCTCGAAGTACATGAAGTAGCGCGTGTCGAAGCCGCCGACGGAGTCGAACGCCTCCCGGCGGAACAGCTGGCACGAGCCGGACAGCCAGCCCGAGGTGCGCTCGACCGGCGTGCCGCTCTCCTGCCGGTACTGCTTGGTCCAGGGGTTGCCGGGCCAGACCTTCGCGAAGGCGGCGTGCCCGATCCCGCGCCCGAAGGACGGCAGGAGCCGCGCCGAGGGGTAGACCGTGCCGTCGAGATCGTGGATCAGCGGCCCGAAGGCACCGCCGCGCGGCCACCGCCGGGCGACCTCGATGAGCGCGTCGAGCGACCCGGGCTCCCATTCGAGGTCCGGGTTGACGACGACGACCCAGCCGTAGGAGTCGTCGAGCTCGGCGACGCCCCGGTTCGCGGCGGTCCCGTAGCCGACGTTCTCCCCGATGGTGAGCAGCTGCACGTTCTTCCGGCCGGCGGTGACCCCCTCGAGGGCACCCTCGACGGACGCGTTGTCCGCGACGACCACCTTGACCTCGCGCTCGGTGGCCTTCTCGAGGGTGTCGAGGAACCGCTCGATGGTGTCCTCGGAGAAGTAGGTCACGGTCACGACGCCGACACCGTCGCCATAGCGGGATTGCTCAGTCACCCGGCCATTGTCCACGCGTCACGCAGGGCAACCCCGGCGCCCCGGGGGCCGTGACGGAAGCGCCGGCACGCGTGATCGGGAAGCCGGCACGCGTGATTGCGAGGTCGACACACCGCGCGAGACCGGTTGTCGCCGTGTCGACCGCCGGATCACGCGTGTCGTCCCCTGGATCACGCGTGTCGACCCTCGGAGCACGGTTCAGCGGGTGCGGAGGTGGCGGGCCCAGGCTTTCGCGTACGCCTCCCGATGGCGTTCCGCGGTCGTGGCCCACGAGAACTCCTTCGCGCGCTGCTGGGCGGCCGTTGCCAGCTCGGCGCGCCGTCCCGGGTCCGCCAGCAGCTCACCGAGCGCCGCCGCGACGTCGCCGGCGCCCACGCCGCAGTACGCCACCGCGTCGCCGCCCACCTCCGGGAGCGACAGCCGGCGCGTGGTCAGGACGCACGCGCCGCACGCCATCGCCTCCAGGACCGGCAGCCCGAACCCCTCGCCCAGTGACGGGTACGCCACCAGCTCCGCCCCGCCGAGGAAGCCCGCCAGCGTGCCGAACGGCAAGTAGCCCGCCCGGATCACGCGCAGCCGGTGCGGGACCGCGTCCAGCGCCCGCTCCACCTGGGTGTCCCAGCCCGGCTGGCCGGCCAGCACCAGCGCCGGGGCGTCCGGGCGGCCGGCGACCGCGCGCGCGAACCCGCGGATCAACGCGGGCACGTTCTTCCGCGGCTCCAGCGCGCCCAGGAAGGCCACGTACGGCGTCCGCCCCAGGCCGACCGCCGCGCGCGCCGCCGCGACCTCCGCCGGGGACGGCGGGTGGAAGCGCTCGCTGTCGACGCCGTGGTGAATCACTTCCAGGGAAGCGTGCCGGACCGGGCCGACGCGGGCCAGCTCCGTGGCCGTCGCCGCCGAAGGCACCACGCACAGTGTCGCGCGGCGAAGCGCCGTCGCCGTCCAGGCGCGGAAGAACCGGGCCTTCACCGACGAGTGCAGCACGGCGTCGGTGAAGAACGTCGCGTCGTGCAGCGTGACCACCGACGCGGCCGACGTCGCGAGCGGCATCGTGTAGTGCGGCGAGTGGACGACGTCCGCGCCGAGCCGGCGGGCCAGCCGCGGCAGGGTCGCTTGTTCCCAGGTCAGGCGGGCCGTGCGGGTGGTCGTGGCCGGCGACGCGGGTACGACGCGCGAGTGCGGCGCCAGCTGGTCGTAGAGCTGCAGGTCGCGGGGCTGGCAGACGACGGTGATCCGCGCCCCGTCCGCGTCGAGGGCGGCGACGAGGGAATCCACGTAGCGGCCGACACCGCCGCGGTCCGCGGGAACCGCGGTCGCGTCGATCAGCACCCGGGGATCGTCGCTCACCCCTGCAGGGTACGGCGGCACCCCCGCGCCATGGTGAGGAACTGGCAAACCGGGCAGGTGAGCGCCTCAGTCGTGGGGCCGCCGGTGGATCGCCCAGACGGCCTCGGCCGCGCGACGCCAGGTGAACGCCTTCGCCCGCTCCCGCCCGGCCCGGGTCAGCTCCGCCGCCCTCGACGGCGAACCGAGCACTTCCCTCAGCGCGGAGGCCAGCGCCGCGGCGTCCCCGCGGGGCACCATGACACCGGCCCCGCCGGCCACCTCGGCCAGCGCCGGGACGTCGGTGTGCACCACCGGGACCCCCGCCGCCATGGCCTCCAGCAGCCCCAGCCCGAACCCCTCGGCGAGGCTCGGCACGGCCAGCACGCCGGCCCGGCGCAGCACGGTCGCCAGCTCGGTGTCGGTCACCTTCCCCAGCACCCGCAGCCGGTCGGCGGGCAGGCCGCGCTCGGCCGCCAGCGCCACCGGGTCGATGCCGCCCCAGCCGGGCTGGCCGGCCAGCACGAGCACCGTGCCCTCCAGCGCCGCGACCGCGTCGACCAGCACGTCGATGCCCTTGCGCGGCTCGATCGTGCCGACGGCCAGCACGTACCGCGCCGGGAGGTCCAGCTCGGCCGAGCCGGAAAGCACCCGCACGCCGTGCGGCACGACGCGCACCGGGACGTCGACGTCGATCAGCACCGCGAGCTCGTCGGCGACCGCCCGCGTCGGCACGACCAGCCCGGACGCCCGCCGCGCGGCCCGCGCGATCATCGACCGGTGCCAGCTCACCCCGCGCGCGGTGAGCGTCTCGGGGTGGGTCCACGGCACGGTGTCGTGCACGGTCACGCTCAGCGTCTTCCCCGCCGGGGCGCGCGGCGGCGCGAAGGGCGTCGGCGCGTGCACCGCGTCGCCGCCCGGCCACCAGCGCAGGCCCAGCTGCCACGCGGCGACCAGCGCCCGCGGCGGGATCCGCAGCACGCGCGGGCCCTCGACGCCGGCCACGCGGGCCGCTTCGACGTCGGTGTGCCGCGCGACCACGGTGGACACCGTCCAGCCCGGCGGGGCGGTCTTCGCGAGCGCGGGGAGCAGCTCGGCCGTGTAGCGCCCGGTGCCACCGGGCACGGGCGCGAGGAGCTGCTCGGCGAGCACGACCAGTTCGGGCACGCGGCTATTGTGCGGGACGTGACCGCGAATCCCGCCACCACGGTGGTAGTCGTGACCTGGCGGGGCGCCGGGCACATCACGGCCTGCCTCGACGCGCTCGCCGCGCAGACGCGTCCACATCGGACGCTCGTGGTCGACAACGCCTCCGGCGACGGCACCGCCGCCCTGCTCGCGGCCCATCCTTCGCGTCCGGAAGTGCTCCGCCTCCCGCGCAACACCGGCTACGCGGGCGCCCTCGCCGTCGCCCTCGAAAAGGTTCAGACCCCGCTCATGGCGTGGCTGAACGACGACGCCGAACCCGCGCCGGACTGGCTCGGGACACTGGAGGACACCCTCGAAAAGGCGCCGCTGGCCGCCGCGGCGACGTCCCGGCTCGTGCGCCCCGACGGCACCACGCAGTCCGCCGGCGTCCGGTTGACCGCCGACGGCCACGGCGCCGACGTCACCGAGGCCGCCGGCGAGGTGTTCGGCTTCTGCGGCGGCGCGGCGCTGCTGCGCACCGACGCGCTGAAGAGCGTGCACGGCGTCCCGGCCGGATTCTTCTGTTATTACGAGGACACCGACACCGCGTGGCGGCTGCGGCTGGCCGGGTGGGACGTCGTCGCGGCGCCGGACGCCCGCGCCCGGCACGCCCACGGCGTCAGCAGCGAGCTGGGCTCGCCGGAGTTCCACCGCTGGAACGAACGCAACCGGCTGCTCATGCTGCTGCGCTGCGCCCCCCGCGGCGTCGCGGTGAACCAGCTGCTCCGGTTCGCCGTGTTGACAGCGGTGCTGCCGCTGCGCCCCGGGCGGCCGGCGGCGGCGAACTTCCGCTTCGGCCTGCGCTGCCGGGTGCTCGCCGAAGTGGCCTGGCGGCTACCTGCGACGTTGCGGGCCCGCCGCAAGATCACCCGCCGCGCGGCGCTCGGCCGAGGCGCGGTCTGGGAGGCATGGGCAGGCCTTTAAGCTTGCGCCAGGATCGACGACGAGGAGCTGGCTTTGGCGCAGGGGGATCCGCAACCGCTCGTCTCGGTGATCGTGGTGAACTACCACGGCGCCGACGACACGATCACCTGCCTGCGCGCGCTCGCCGAGCACGACTACCCCGAGCTCGAGCTGATCTGCGTCGACAACTCGGACGAAGCCGCGCGCATCCGCGAAGCCGTCCCCCAGGCCCAGGTCGTCGAGGCCGGCCGCAACACCGGGTTCGCGGGCGGCTGCAACCTCGGCGCGAAGCACGCGAAGGGCACCGTCCTCGGCTTCCTCAACAACGACGCCCGCCCGGCACCCGGCTGGGTCTCCGCCGCCGTCGCCGAGCTGCGCGCCCAGCCCCGCGTCGCCGCCGTGGCCAGCAAGGTCCTCGACTGGGATGGCACCGGCACCGACTTCGTCGACGGCGGGCTGACCTGGTTCGGCATGGGCTACAAGCGCCACGCCGGCTCGCCGCTGGCCGACGTCCCGGCCGCCGAGCACGAGGTCGCCAAGGACGTCCTGTTCGGCACCGGCTCCGCGATGTTCGTCCGGGCGAGCGTGTTCGCCGAGCTCGGCGGCTTCGACGAGCGGTTCTTCATGTTCTACGAGGACGTCGACCTCGGCTGGCGGCTCAACCTGCGCGGCTGGCGCGTCCGGTACGTCCCGGAGTCGCTGACCTATCACCGCCACCACGGCACGATGGCGTCGGTCGACGCACCCGAGACCGGCCGCGAGACGTTCCTGCTGGAGCGCAACGCCCTGGCCGCGCTGTACAAGAACCTCTCCGACGAGACCCTGGCCCGCGCGCTGCCCGCGGCGCTCGCCCTGGCGGTGCGCCGGGCCACCGCGCGCGGCGAGCTCGACGCGACCCAGCTCGACCTCGAACACGGCGTCGGCCCGATCGAGTCCGGCGACGTCGCCATCCCCCGCACCACGCTCGCCGGGCTGCTGGCCATCGACCAGTTCGTCGAGCAGCTGCCCTCGCTGGCCGCGTCCCGCGCGGTCGAGCAGGCGGCCCGCGTCCGCACCGACGCCGACCTGCTTCCCTTGCTGCGCAAGGCTTTGGAGCCCGCCTACCCGCTGCCGCGCTACCTGGCCGCGCACGACATCCTCGTCGAGGCGTTCGGCATCGAGAAGGCCTTCGGGCAGCGCCGGAAGATCCTGGTGCTCACCGGCGACGCGCTCACCGAGCGGATGGCGGGCCCGGCGATCCGCGCCTGGAACATCGCCCTCGCGCTCGCCGCGGAGCACGACGTCCACCTCATCACCACGAACCCCCTCGCGACGCCGCCGCCGGCACCGTTCCGGGTGAGCGCGGGCAAGCACCGCGAGCTGGACGCGCCGATCGCCTGGGCCGACGTCGTCGTCCTGCAGGGTCACGTGCTTGAGCTGGCGCCGTCGCTGAAGAAACAGCACAGCGGCAAGATCGTCGTCGCCGACCTGTACGACCCGATGCACCTGGAGCTGCTGGAACAGGGCAAGGGCGTGGCCGACGACCAGCGCACGGCCGACCTCGCCGGCGTCACCCGCGTCCTCGACGCCCAGCTCGAACGCGGTGACTTCTTCCTCTGCGCGTCCGAGCGGCAGCGGCACTTCTGGCTGGGGCACCTCGCCGCGATGGGCCGGCTTTCACCGCGGCTCTACGACGCCGACCCGACGACGCAGTCGCTGCTCGCGGTCGTTCCCTTCGGCCTGCCGCCGGAACCGCCGGTGCGCACCGGGCCGGGGCTGCGCTCGTCGCTGGGCATCGGCGGCACCGACCACGTCGTGCTGTGGGCGGGCGGGGTGTACAGCTGGTTCGACCCGCTGACGCTGGTCCGCGCGATCGACAAGCTGCGCCGCCGCCGCGGCGACGTCCGGCTGGTGTTCCTCGGCATGAAGCACCCGAACCCCGAGGTCGCCGAGATGGACATCGGCGCGCGGACGATCCGGCTGGCGGATTCGCTGGGGCTGACCGGCAAGCACGTCTACTTCAACGAGCAGTGGGTGCCCTACCACGAGCGCCAGAACTGGCTGCTCGACGCGAACTGCGGCGTCACCACGCACTACGAGCACGTCGAGACGACGTTCGCCTTCCGCACCCGCGTGCTGGACTACCTGTGGGCGGGGCTGCCGATCGTCACCACCGACGGCGACGCGTTCGCCGACCTGGTCCGGGCGGAGAAGCTCGGCGTCGTCGTCCCGGCCGAAGACGACGCCGCGTTGGCCGACGCGCTCGAAAAGGCGTTGTACGACGAGGAGTTCGCCGCGGGCTGTGTCGAGCGGCTCGCCGTCGTCGCGCAGCGGTTCGCGTGGCCCGAGGCGCTGAAGCCGCTGGTGGAGTTCTGCCGCGACCCGCGGCCGGCGGCCGACCGGCTGCCCGGGTCGGCGGACCTGGTGACGACGCCGCCGGTCCGCGGCCGGGCCATGCTGCGGCGGGACGTGGACCTGATCCGCGAGTACCTCGACGCGGGCGGTCCCGGCGAGCTGGCGCGGCGCGTCGGTGGCCGGGTTTTGAAGGTCGCGAAGCAACGGCTCCGCCGTGGCTAGGTCACTGAGCGTCCTCCTCGACGGCACCCCGCTGCTCGGCGCGCGCACCGGGATCGGCCGGTACACGTCCGCGCTGATCGAAGAGCTGGTGTCGATCCCGGAGGTCGACACCCGCGCGGTGGCGTTCACGCTGCGCGGCTGGCGGCGGCTGCGGCACGTGCTCCCGTACGGCGCCCGCGCCCGCGGGATGCCGGTGGCGGCGCGGCTGCTTCGGATGGCGTGGCTGCGTTCGGACTTCCCCCCGGTCGAGGTGTTCGCCGGCCCGACGGACGTGGTGCACGGCACGAACTTCGTGCTGCCGGGCCGCTTCCGCGCGGCGGGCGTGGTGACGATCCACGACCTGGCCTTCTTGGACAACCCGGAAGAGCTCGCCCCGAGCGACAAGGACCTCCCGGCCCTGGTCCGCCGCGGCGCGCGCCGGGCGAACGTCATCTGCACCCCGACCGCGGCGGTCGCGGACGCGGTGGCGGAGCGCCTCGACGTCGCCCGCGACAAGATCGTGGTGACGCCGCTGGGCGTGAACCCGGCGTGGTTCACGGCCCGCCCGCCGGACGACGAGCGCCGGGCGCGGCTCGGGCTGCCGGCCCGGTACCTGCTGTTCGCCGGCGCCGCGGGGCCGCGGAAGGGCCTGGACTGGCTGGCCAGGGCCCACGACTCGGCACCGGACCTGCCGGACCTGGTGTTCGCGGGCCCGGGTCCGTTCCCCCGTGGCGCGCGGCGGTGCCAGACCGGCTACCTGTCCGATGTGGACTTGCGGACGGTGGTGGCGGGCGCGTTGGCACTGGTGCTGCCCTCGCGCGACGAGGGGTTCGGGCTGCCGGTGCTGGAGGCGATGGCCTCGGACGTCCCGGTGGTCTGCACGGACATCCCGGCGCTGCGCGAGGTGGCGGGCGAATGCGCCAGCCTGGTCCCGTACGGCGACGTGGACGGCCTGGCGGAGGCGTTGCGGACGGCGGTGACGGACCCGCACGCGGTGGCGACCTCGGCGTCGAGGCGAGCGCACGCGGCGAACTTCACGTGGCGCACGTGCGCGGAGCTGACGGTGGGCGCCTACCGGCTGGCCTCAGGGCGTCACTGACCCCGCGGCGAAGTAGGCGGCCAGTGCCTCTTCCCACGACCGCATCGGGGTCAGCCCCGCCGCCAGCCACGAGGCCGGGGACAGCACCGAGTACGCCGGACGCACCGCCGGACGGGGGAACTCCGCCGTCGTGCACGGCCGGACCCGGGACGGGTCCGCCCCCAGGTGCGCGAAGACCGCGCGCGCGAACCCGCACCAGCTCACCGAACCCGCGTTCGTGCAGTGCAGGATCCGCTGTGACGGCCCCTCGCCCGCCGCCACCCGGGATGCCAGCTCGAGCAGGGCCGCAGCCAGGTCGGCCGTCCACGTAGGACCGCCGACCTGATCGTCCACAACGGACAACGTGTCCCGGGAAGACTCCAGGGCGGCCATGGTCTTCACGAAGTTCGACCCCGACTTGCCGTACAGCCAGGCCGTCCGCACCACCCACGACGACGCCCCCGAGCCGAGCACCGCGTCCTCGCCCGCCGCCTTCGTGCGGCCGTACGCCGAACGCGGGCCCAGCTCGTCCGCCGGCTCGTACGGCGTGGCAGCGTCGCCCGGGAACACGTAGTCCGTCGAGACGTGGATCAGCGGCACCCGCCGGGACGCGCACGCCGCCGCGAGCACCCGCGGCCCGTCGGCGTTCACGGCGAACGCGCGCTCCTCGTCGGTTTCCGCCGCGTCGACCCCCGTGTACGCCGCCGCATTGACGACCACCGGCGCTGAACCCGTTTCCCGCGCGCGTTCGGCCAACGCCCCCACCGCGGCCAGCACCTGGCCCGTCTGCGTCACGTCCAGCTCGGCCGAGCCCGGAGCCACGACGTCCACCGAAGGGGACGCCAGCGCGGCGAGATCCCGGCCGAGCTGCCCGGAACCCCCGGGCACAAGCACCGTCAGCGGCACGAGCACTTCCTCTATTTCTTCAGCGCGGCCCGCCCGGCCAGCGGCTCCCACCACGCGCGATTGTCCCGGTACCACGCCACAGTAGCGGCGAGACCGTCCTCGAAGGAGACGCGCGGAGCGTACCCCAGCTCCCGGCTGATCTTCGTGATGTCCACCGAATACCGGCGGTCGTGGCCCTTGCGGTCCTCGACCGGCTCGACGCTGTCCCAGCTCGCGCCGACCGCCTCCAGCAGCTTCTCCGTCAGCGAACGGTTGGTCAGCTCGGTACCGCCGCCGATGTTGTAGATCTCGCCCGGCCGCCCGCCGTCGGCGACCAGCTGGATGCCGTGGCAGTGGTCGTCCACGTGCAGCCAGTCACGGACGTTGAGCCCGTCGCCGTAGAGCGGCACCTTCCCCCCGTCGAGCAGGCTGGTTACGAACAGCGGGATGACCTTTTCCGGGAACTGGTACGGACCGTAGTTGTTGGAGCACCGGGTGATGCACACCGGCAGCCCGTGGGTGCGGAAGAACGACCGGGCCACCAGGTCGGACGACGCCTTCGACGCCGAATACGGCGAATTCGGCTCCAGCAGGTGGTCTTCGGTCCACGAACCGTGCTCGATCGAGCCGTACACCTCGTCGGTGGACACGTGCACGAACTTGCCGACGCCGGCTTCCAGGGCCGCCTGCAGCAGGTTCTGCGTGCCGAGCACGTTCGTCAGCACGAAGTCGGCCGAGCCGAGGATCGATCGGTCCACATGGGACTCCGCCGCGAAGTGCACGACGAGGTCCACGCCCGTCATCACCTCGGTGACCAGCGCCGTGTCGCAGATGTCGCCGCGGACGAACTTGAGCCGCGGGTCGGCGGCGACCGGGGCCAGGTTGGCCTCGTTGCCCGCGTACGTGAGTTTGTCCAGCACGACCACCTCGGCGTCGCCCAACGCCGGGTAGGCGCCGGTCAGCACCTGCCGGACGTAGTGCGACCCGATGAAGCCGGCACCACCGGTGACCAGGACCCGCATCTTCCCGCCTTTCCTCACACCCCCGGACGGGGCAATCCGCCCCCCAGCCTACGGAGGTCCCACAACACCCTCAGTAGAGTCTTGGTGGGAGACACGCTGGTGTCCTGGGGGAAGCACGGGGTCACAGGGGAGGAAGCGCGTGACCGAACAGGCTGCGCCGATCATCCCGGCACGCCCGAGGCAGGACACCAGCCGCGGTGCCGCGGTCTTCGCCCGCCGCGGCGGCAAGGTCGTGGTTTCCCTGCTGTCGGTGGTCGTCCTGGCCCTGACCTGGTACGGCTGGCAGTTCATCGGCGACCCCAACACCGGTCTGACCACCACGAACGTCTTCGCCGACACCGAGGCGCACGCGAAGCCGCTCGACGGCGCGGTCGACATCCTCCTGGTCGGGCAGGACAGCCGCACCGACGCGCAGGGCAACCCGCTGCCGCGCGAGGTGCTGGACATGCTGCACGCCGGCGTCTCCGACGGCGAACTGAACACCGACACGATGATCCTCGTGCACATCCCGCAGAACGGGAAGCACGCGATCGCGGTCTCGTTCCCCCGCGACTCGTGGGTGGAACTGGCCGGTGGCTTCGGCAAGCACAAGCTGAACAGCGCGTTCGTCTACGCGTACACGGACACTTACCGCGCGTTGCAGCGCCAGGGCATGACCGACCTCAAGGAAGCCGACGCGCAGGCGAAGGTCGCCGGGCGGAAGAACCTCATCGCCACGCTCGAGAAGTTCATCGGCAAGCCGGGCATGATCGACCGCTACGCCGAGGTCAACCTGGCGAGCTTCTACGAGATCACCAAGTCCATCGGCGGCGTCGAGGTCTGCCTCAAGGGCCCGGTCAAGGAAACGAAGTCCGGCGTCGACCTGCCGGGTGGCCGCCAGACGATCGAAGGCGTGCAGGCGCTCGCCTTCGTCCGCCAGCGTTACGGCCTGCCCAACTACGACCTCGACCGGATCGCCCGCCAGCAGGCGTTCCTCTCCGGCCTGGCCCGCAAGGTGATCTCGACCGACGTGCTGACCAGCCCGGTGAAGATCGCCGACCTGGTGACGGCCGTGAAGAAGTCCGTCGTGCTGTCGCAGGGCTGGGACCTGACGGAGTTCGCCGCGCAGATGCGCGGCCTGACCGGCGGCAACATCGAGTTCCACACCATCCCCACCCTGGGCAACGCGAACATCGGCGGCGCCGACGTGCTGCGCGTCGACCCGGCCCAGGTGGCGGCGGAGGTGGCGCGGCTGACGTCGGACGGCAGCACCCCGGCGGCCCCGACGTCGACGCAGCTGCCCGGCGCGAACGCCGTCACGGTCGAACTGTTCGACGGCTCGGGCTCGCCGTCGCTGGCCGGCCAGACGCACACGATGCTGCAGGGCAAGGGCTTCACCCTCGCCGCCGACCAGCGGCTGGGCGCCCGGAACACCACGGTCGTCCGGTACAACCCGGCCGACGACACCGCGCTGGGCCTGGTCAAGCAGGCGCTGGGCACCGGGGTGCAGGCCGAGCCGGACCGGGACGTCCCGGCCGGGCACGTGCGCGTGCTCCTGGGCAAGGACGTGCGGAACTCGGCCGCCGGCGCCGGTGGCGCGCCGACGTCGACCGCGGTCAAGCCGCCGGCGGTTTCTTCCACCCCCGCCGCACCGCCGATCACGGCGGGCGACGTTCCCTGCGTCAACTAGACTGCGTACGCAGGGTGTTCGGGGGAGGTAGGCCAGCGTGGCAGACGAGCAGGAAGAACCGGAGGCTACGGCCGAGCCGGTAACGCAGGGCGACGACGACTGGAAGCCGTCGCCGTTTCCGCGGCAGGCTGCGGGTTCACCGCCGGCGCCGTCGCGGATGCGGCGCGTGGGCCGGGCGAGCCGCCGGGTCGCGGTCGGCCTGGTGTCGCTGCTCGCGCTCGGTGCCAGCGGCTACGTCTACGTCACCAAGGACCAGCTGCAGAGCACGGTCCCGACGACCGACGCGCTCACCCCGCGGGCCGGCGAGCCCGCGCCGCCGCCCGCGGACGACGGCGCGGACGACATCCTGCTCGTCGGCAGCGACGCGCGCACGGACGCCCAGGGCAACGCGTTGCCGGCGCGGGTGCTCCGGCAGCTGCGCACCGAGGCCAACGACGGCGCGGTGAACACGGACACGATGATCGTGCTGCGGGTGCCGAAGAACGGCGGCAAGCCGTCGGCGGTCTCGATCCCGCGCGACACGTGGACGGCCATCCCGGGCCGTGGCGAGGCGAAGATCAACTCGGCGTACGGCATCGCGAAGGCCCACTTCGCGCAGGCGTTGCGCGGGCAGGGCGAGCGCGACCAGGCGAAGATCGAGCGCGACTCCGACACCGAGGGCCGCCGGGTGCTGGTGCAGGCGGTGCAGGACCTGACGCAGGTGCGGATCGACCACTACGCGGAGATCAACCTGCTGGGCTTCTACCTGCTGACCGAGGCGCTCGGCGGCGTCAAGGTGTGCTTGAACCACGCGACCGAGGACAAGGATTCGGGCGCGAACTTCCGCCGCGGCGAGCAGACGGTCTCGGGCGGCGAGGCGTTGTCGTTCGTCCGGCAGCGGAAGAACCTGCCGCGCGGCGACCTCGACCGGATCGTGCGGCAGCAGGCGTTCCTGTCCTCGGCACTGCACCAGCTGCTTTCGGCGGGCACCCTGGCCAGCCCGGGCACGCTGAACGACCTGATGGACGCGGTGCACCGGTCGTTGACGCTGGACCCGGGCCTCGACCTGCTGCAGTTCGCGCAGCAGGCCAGGGGGATCGCCTCGGGTGACCTGGCGTTCGCGACGATCCCGGTGGTGACGGCGAACGGCCGGAGCGCGGACGGGCAGAGCATCGTGCAGGTCGATCTGAAGGCGGTCCGCGAGTTCGTCGCCGGCCTGGCGGGCCGCCCGGCGCCGGCCGCGGCCCAGGCACCCGGCGGCAGCTCGGCCGCGGTCCCCACCTCCGCGGCCGGCGGCGGCTCGGGCAGCGGCGCCGCCCCCGCCGCGGCGCCGCTGCTCCGGGACTCGCCCGGAGTTCCCTGCGTCAACTGAAGTCGGCGCGGTGGTCCTCCGCCCACTGCCGGTACGTCCGCGGCGCGTGACCGGTCACCTCGCGCACCACGTCCGTCACCACCGACGGCTCTCGCAACGTCCGCTCCCAGGCCCCGAGGACCGACGCCGGCACATCCGCCGGCCAGCCCAGCGCCAGCATGCGCTCGATCGTCTGCTCCTTCGTCAGTTCTTCGACCCGCAGCGGCCGGCCGAGGACGTCCGCGAGCACCGCGGCCTGCTCGCGGAACGAGATCGGCTCCGGGCCGGTCAGCGCGAGCGACTTCCCGTCGTGTGAGCCGTCGATCAGGATCCGGGCCGCGACGTCGGCGATGTCCCGCTCGTGGATCGACCCGGTCCGCGAGTCCGGGTACGCCGTGCGGACCACGCCTTCCGCGATGTCCGCGCGCCAGGCCAGCGTGTTCGTCGCGAAGGCGCCCGGGTTCAGCGCCGTGGAAGCGAACGATCCCGCGGCCAAGGCCTGCTCGACCGCGCGGTGCAGGCCCGCGATCCGGCTCTGTGCGGCGTCCGGTTCGAGCGTCGCGGCCGACGACAGCAGGACGACGTTCCGCACGCCGGCCGCTTCGGCCGCCTTCACGAATCCTTCGATGCCCTGTGGCCGCGTGTACAAGAAGGCCGCGGAGACGCCGTCGAGCGCGGGCTCCAGCGTCGAGGCGTCCTCCAGGTCCGCGCTCACCTTCGCGACGCCGTCCGGAACGTCGAGCTTCGCGGCGTCCCGGCTCGACGCGCGGACGTCCTGACCTGCGGCGACGAGCGCGTCGACGACCGCGCGCCCGACGTGTCCGGTGGCCCCGGTGACGAGAATGGTCATGGTGCTCCCCAGCTTCCGAGATGAATTTGCTTTCAAAGCAAAGGTACTGAGGTCGATCATCCGGTGTCAACCGGCGCCGCGCGCGGTCCGCGCTTTAGCCTTGTCCCCATGAGCCTGACCGACGAGCTGCTGCGCCCGCTGCCGGCCGCCCAACCGTTGATCACCCACTACGACGACCAGCTCGGCAGCCGCGTCGAGCTGTCCGTCGCGACCACCGCCAACTGGGCGGCGAAGACGGCCAACTGGCTGACCGAGGAGTTCGACGTCGAGCCCGGTGACGCCGTGGCGGTACAGCTCCCGGCGCACTGGCAGACCGCCGGCGTGCTACTCGGGGCGTGGTGGTGCGGGGCGCGGGTCGTGTCCGACGGCGCCGGCGCGCGGGTGGCGTTCGTCGGGCCGGACGACCCGGAACCGACCGGCGCGGCGGCCACCGCCGTCGTGACGCTGGACCCGATGGGCCGCGGCCTCGCCGAGCCGCCGGGCGGCGGCGCTTTCGACTACCTGACCGAGTCGCGGCTGGCGGGCGACCAGTACCGCCCGCTCTTCCCGATCCCGGGCACCACGGCCGCGCTCTTCGAGTCCACTGTGGACGAGGTGCTGGCCGAAGCCAGGGCCCGCGCCGCGAAACTCGGCCTCACCGCGGCCGACCGGGTGCTGTCGACCCGGGACTGGAGCGGACCGGAGGGCATCCTCGACGGCCTGCTCGTCCCCCTGGCCGCGGGCGCCCACCTGGTCCACGTCAGCAACGCGGATCCGGCGAAACTCGCCTCCCGCCGTGACGCGGAACGCACCACGGCGGACCTCCCGGCATGACAGCGTGAAGGCCACCTCGGCGAGGTGGCCTTCACACTTCTCACGGGGTCAGGCGTCCTGCAGTTCGCCGACCTCGGCGTCGCGACGGGCACGCTTGCGGCCCCACAGCAGGTGGTCGAGCGAGAGCCGGCCACCGTTGAAGCCCAGGGCGAGCCCGGCGAGCGCCAGCACCAGAACCAGCTCGTAGCCGCCCTGGCCGGTCAGGCCGTTGTCGATGTGCACCGAAAGGAGCGCACCGACCGAGATGACGACGTAGCCGATGCCGACGAGCGGCAGCAGGAAGCCGATGATGAAGGCGACCGAGCCGAGGATTTCGACGGTCATCGCGAAGACCGCGGCGGCCGTGGGCAGCGGGATGCCCGTCATCGCGAAGAACTTCGCCGTGCCGTCGATGCCGTTGTTCCACTTCTGGAGCCCGTGCGCGAGGAAGACGACCGCGACGCCGATCCTCCCCAGCAACAGGGCCACGTCCTTGAATCGTCCGAACATCGGTTTCAGCTCCCGGGTAGGTGAATATTCAACTGACCCGACCCAAAGTAGGGCACCGAGCACCTCGATCCGAAGCTCCGGACGGTGATCGACAGGAAACCGACAGGCACCTTCTCAGCGCTTGTGCGCCCAGGCGGCCGGGAAGCAGTAGGCCCCGAACGCGGCGAGCCCCAGGGCCACCACGGTCAGCAGCACGGTGCCGAAGGGCTGGGCGGCGAGCGTCTTGAGCGCGGCGTCCAGGCCGCCCGCCTTGTGCGCGTCGGCGTTGAACCCGGCGATGGCCAGCAGGACCGCGACGACGGCGAGCACGACGCCCTTGGCGAGGTAGCCGGTGGTGCCCAGCCAGCCGACCCAGCGGCGCGACTTACTCGGCAGCTCGGTCGTGTTGAGGTCTTCGAGGAACTTCTGCTTCGCACCCTTGACGCCGGCGGCGATCGCGACGCCCAGGATGCCCGCCGCGACGAGGACCACCAGGGCCGGCCCGGCCGGCAGCGACAGCAGCTTGCCGGTGAACTCCTGCTGCTTCTGGCTGCTCGACCCGCCGCTGCTGCTGCCGGTGGCGAGCCGGAAGGCGGTGAAGCCGAGCACGAGGACGACGACACCGCGGGCGGCGGCGCCGATCCGCTTGCGCGTCCGCTTGCCGCCACTGACCCACTCGTAGCCGGTGGCGGCCATCAGGAACTGCCACAGCCCGAAGAGGACCAGGCCGATGGCGACGATCCAGAGCAGGATCTGCCCGAACGCCGTCGAGCCGATCTGCTCCAGCGCCCCCTTCTGGTCGGCCTGCTCGCTGTCGCCGAAGGCGACTTGCAGGGCGAGGTAGGCGAGGACCAGGTGTACGACGCCGTAGCAGGCCATGCCGGCCCGGCCGAGCAGTTGTGCGGTGTTGCTCTTCTCGCCTCGTTCGGCGGTGGCCTCTGTCCGGTTCATGCCTTCTAGGTACCCAGTCAGCTTCATGATCGGTTGGGCCGAGTGGGGCAACGTCGTTGCGGCGTTGGGATGAGCGGAACCGGATCCGCGACCGCCCGGCTACCGGCCGTCGCATGTGGACTCCTGCGAGCAGCGCGGTTCGCCGCCTCCCGGCGCCGGGCGTGCTGGCCGCCCGGCTGCACCTGACCGTCGGCGGTGAGTGGTCGGTCGAGGGCCGGGAGGTCACGCACCTGGTCGAGGACCGGGAGGAGGTCGACACCGTCGTCGAGCTCGGCTGGACGATGTCCTCGGCGGCCTGCGGTTCCTGCCCGTCGAGGGAGGCGGCACCGATCCGACGCTGACCGGGTCTCAGGCGGGGCGGCGCCGCACCTCGTCGAGGCCGGCCCAGCCGCCGTTGACCGCGAGCAGCGTCAGCACCTGTTCCGCCTGCTCGGCGAACCGGGTGAGGTCTTCGTGCAGCAGCGCCGCGCGCTCGCCGTCGAGCTGGTCGAAGTCGTCGAACCACAGCGAGATGGCCGAGCCCGCCGTGACGGCGAGCCCCTGCGTCAGGCTCAGGAACCCGGGCGACGGCGCGTCTGCGGCCGCGCGGTAGGCGGTCTCGATCTCGTCGCACGCGGCGAGCAGGTCACGCAGCTGGCGGACGGCGCCGGCCGGGGTCCCGTCCCAGGCGGCGGTCGGCCAGGCGCGATCGGACAGCTCGAGCCACAGCCGCCAGCCGGCGACCAGCTCGGCTTCGTCGTGGGGCGTCCAGGACGCCGGAACCGGCCAATACATGCTTCGAGAGTGACACCGCCGGAGCGGAAATCCGCCCCGGCGGTGGGTTATGTCTCATGTGGCGAAACTCAGCCGATGACGGGCGGCACGAACACGCAGGGCGGCGTCTTCGCGTGCGCGGGATCGAGCGCGTTGAGCACCAGTCCCTGGGCGACGGGGTCGTAGGTGATGCCGAGGTGGTCGGTGAAGTCGAGCCCGCAGACGTTCTGGAGCAGGATGTTCTTCACGTTGGGCGCGGCTTCGAGGAAGGCGCTGGTGTACGGCGTCACGACGTCGTCGTAGCGGGTCTGGATGACGGTGTACTGGATGCCGGGCACGGTTTCCCCACCGGCGTTGAGGTCGGTGAGGAAGGCCGAGCCGACGGCCTGCTCGTTGCAGGACTGGCAGACGGTCCCGAGCGCGGCCGGCACTCCGGGGATCCGCTCGAGGGTGCTCAACAGGCCGAAGAGATCCGTCCCGTGGTTGGACGGCGACAGCCCGACCAGCCGGCTGATCTTGCCGGCGCCGCCGAGGTACTTGATCCAGTACCGGACGTTCATCCCGCCCTGCGAGTGCCCGACGACGTCGAGCTTCGCCGCCCCGGTGGCCGCGAGGACCCGATCCCCGAAGGCGGCAAGCGCTTTCGCGGTGTCGGCCACGGGCCCGACGGTCTGCAGGAAGGAGCCGGGCGCACCGCCGAAGTTCCCGGCGAAGACGCAGTACCCGGCGTCGGCGAGCTTCCGGGAGAGGTTGGCCCAGTTCTCGTAGGCGTTGGCGGTGGTCCCGTTGGAGAGGAGGACGGGATTCGGATGCCGGTCGGAGGGCTTGCAGCCCCAGTCGTTGGCCCCGGCCGGCGCGATGGTGGGCGCCCCGAGCGAATACAGCGCGGCGGTGAGGATGGTGGGCTGAACGGGTCCGGTGGGTTCTCGTTCCGCCGCTTGGCCGGTCCCCGCCCCCAGTACGAGTGCCGCCACCGCGGCCGCGGCGGCCGTGAGCCACCTGCGCGTCGTTGCGCCCATCCGCTTCACCTCTCTGTGAACCGATGGTGACCCGCGTCACCGAGGGTTTAACGCGCGAGTAACTTGTTCGAACCTCCCCCTGGTGAGTGAATTTCCTCCGGCGCGTCAGAGCGCCGCGCCGAAGTAGGCGGCGAGCTTCTCGACGGCGGAGTCGATGTACTCCTTCTTGTCGTAGAGGTCGACGTGGCTCGCACCTTCGATCCAGTGGAGCTCCATGGGCCCGGCGGCGCGCTGGTGCACCTCGACGGCCATCCAGGACGTGACGGCGCGCGTGCCGACGACCTGGAGCAGCGGGCGCGGGGCGATGAGCGGGACGGCGTGGAAGGCGTCGAACGAGGCCAGCTTGTCGACACTCGGCCAGGCGAGGAACTTCGCGGAGCGTTCGTGCTCGCCCCGCGGGGTGCGGTAGTACTCGAAGCCCTCGACGCCGTGCTGCCCGCCGAGCGCACCGGCCTCCGCGGCGGTCTCGGGGAACACGGCCATGGCCCCGGGATCCTCGCCGCGCGCGGCGGCGCTCCGGGCCTGGGCGGCGAGCTCGAGGAGGTGCCGGAAGACGGCCGGGTCCTGGGTGCCGTCGGCGCCGTAGCGGAACTGCCGGGCCACATCGACCCCGGAGACGGTGGCCACGGCCTTGACGCGGTGGTCACCCCCGGTGGCCGCGAGCGAATAGCCACCGGAGGCACAGATGCCGAGCAGGCCGATGCGCTCGGCGTCGACCTCCTCGCGGGTGGCGAGGAAGGAGACGGCGGCCTTGAAGTCCTCCACGCGCTGGGCGGGGTCTTCCAGCCCGCGGGGCAGGCCGCCGGACTCACCCTGGTAGGCGGCGTCGAAGGCGAGCGTGACGAAGCCGCGTTCGGCCATCAGCCGCGCGTAGGTGCCGGCGGTCTGCTCCTTGACGCCGGTGCCGGGATGCCCGACGACCAGTGCCGGCCGCGGCCCGGAAGCGGGCGTGTCCGGGGTGTGGAGGTGGGCGGCGAGCGGGATGCCGGCGCTGTCGAAACCGACGGTGGTGGTGGCCATGGGGGCTCTCCTCGAGACGGTGGGTGCTGGTGCTCCACCACATTCCGTCGGATTCGGCCCGGGCGGGAGAGACAGGTTTCTGCCGGGGAAAGAACTTGCCCCCCTTCACCCGCCCGCGGCCACCGAGGCGCCGGGACACTGGAGACCATGACGCCGGACTCCGATCCCCGGGCGCTGGGAGCGTTCCTCAAGGCCCGCCGGTCCCAGCTGACCCCGCGGGACTGCGGTTTGCCCGAGCCGGAGACCGCCCGCAGGGTCACCGGCCTGCGCCGTGAAGAGGTCGCCCGGCTCGCCTCGATCAGCGTGGATTACTACACCCGCCTGGAGCAGGGCCGGGTCCGGGCGTCCGCGCCGGTGCTGATCACCCTGGCCCGCGCCCTGCGCCTGGACGACGACCAGCAGCGCTACCTCCACGAGCTGGCCGGCCGAGCCGACGCCCTCCCCCGGAGGCGCCGTCCCCCACAGCGCCTGCGTCCCGCGATGCGCAGGCTGCTCGCCCAGCTCACCGCAACCCCGGCGCTGGTCCTCGGCAAGCGCCTGGACATCCTGGCCTGGAACCCGGCGGCCACGGCCCTCTTCACGGACTTCGAGGTCATCCCCGCGGACAAGCGCAACTACCTGCGCTTGCTGTTCACGAACCCGGCGGTCCGGGAGCTGCACGACAACTGGGAGCACGACGCTCGCGAAGCGGTAGCAGCCCTCCGCATGGAGGCGGCGGCCGACGCCGGCGACCCCGACCTGTCCCGCCTGGTCGGCGACCTGTCGGTACAGGACCCGGACTTCCGCACGTGGTGGGCGGAACACCACGTCAACAGCGCAACGTACGGAACCAAGCGCTACCGCCACCCCCGGGTGGGCAAGCTGACCCTGGACTGCGACACGTGGGCCAGCCCGGACGGCTCGGGCCAGCGTCTGATGGTCCTGACCGCCGAGCCGGGCACCCCGTCCCACGACGCCCTGCTGATCCTCACGTCATGGGCCGCGGAGAGAATCAGCCCTTGAGCAGAGCCCGGGCCATGACCACCTTCTGAATCTGGTTGGTGCCTTCGTAGATCTGCGTGATCTTGGCGTCCCGCATCATCCGCTCGACCGGGAAGTCCCGCGTATACCCGGCCCCACCGAAGAGCTGAACCGCGTCCGTGGTCACCTCCATGGCGATGTCGGACGCATAGGTCTTGGCAGCGGAAGCCATGAACCCGGCCCGCTTGTCCCCTCGCTCCGAAGCCGCGGCCGAGGCGTAGACCAGGTGCCGAGCAGCCTCGATCTTCGTCCCCATCTCGGCGAGCATGAACTGCACGCCCTGGAACTCGGCGATCGACTTACCGAACTGCTTGCGATCCTTCACGTAAGCAATTGCAGCATCGAGCGCCCCCTGCGCAATGCCTAGCGCCTGAGCACCGATCGTCGGCCGGGTGTGATCAAGCGTCCGCAGCGCCGTCTTGAGACCGGTCCCGGGCTCGCCGATGATCCGGTCCTCGGGAATGGTGCAGTTCTCGAAATAGATCTCCCGGGTCGGCGACCCCTTGATCCCGAGCTTCTTCTCCTTCGGCCCCACGGAGAACCCGGGGTCATCCTTGTGCACGACAAAAGCCGAAATCCCGTTGGCCTTCTTCTCGGCATCAGGATCGGTGACAGCCATCACCGTGTACCAGGAAGATTCACCCGCATTGGTGATCCAGCACTTGGTCCCGTTCAGCACCCAGTGGTCACCATCGAGCCGAGCCCGCGCCCGCATCGACGCCGTGTCCGACCCGGCCTCACGCTCCGAGAGCGCGTACGAAGCCGACGCCTCCCCCGACGCGATCGAAGGCAGCACCAGCTTCTTCAGGCCCTCCGAAGCCGACAGGATGATCGGCTGCGTACCCAGCTTGTTGACCGCCGGGATCAGCGACGCGGAAGCGTCGACCCGCGCGACCTCTTCGATCACGATGCAGGCGCCGACGGCGTCGGCACCCTGCCCGTCGTACTCCTCACCGATGTGCACGGCGTTGAAACCCGACTTGACCAGGGCGTTGTACGCCTCGATCGGGTAGCGCTCGTTCTCGTCGACCTCCGCCGCGTACGGCGCGATCTCCTTCTCGGCCAGGGCCCGGACCGCAGCCCGCAGCTCCTCGTGCTCCTCGGCAAGCTGGTACAGGCCGTCGGTCACTTCCGGTCACCTTCTCTGCAACGTCGGGAGGGGATCCGTCGATGTTAGCGCTCGTTCACCTGCGTCGTCCTTGTGGCGTTGACCGCAGAATTCGTATGGTCGGGTGATGCCGATCACCGCGCCGACGACGCCGCCCGGTCTGCCCGCCTCCCTCGACTACCCCGAAGTCCCCGTCGCTTCGATCCTGGCGGCCGGTGCCGCGCGCTGGGGCGACCGGACCGCCTTCGCCCACGACGGCGGCAGTCTCACCTTCGCCGAGACCCACCGAGCCGCCTGCCGGTTCGCCAACGCCCTGCGCGAACGCGGCATCGGCCGCGGCGACGTCGTGGCGCTGCACCTGCCGAACTGCCTGGCCTTCCCGGTCGCCTACTACGGCACCCTGCTGGCCGGGGCCACCTTCAGCCCGGCGAACCCGCTGCTCCCGCCGGACGACCTCGCCTTCCAGCTCGCCGACTGCGAGGCGGCCGCCGTGGTGACGTTCGGCCCGGTCGCCGGGGCACTGGCGAGCGTCGCCGACCGGATCCCGGCGCGGTTCACCGTCGTCGTCCAGCCGGTCGCCGGCCTGCCCGAGAACGCCGTCGAGTTCGAGGCGTTCCACGCCTCGCAGCCGGAGACGCCCCCGGCCGTGGATCTCGACATCCACGAGGACCTCGCCCACCTCGCCTACACGGGTGGCACCACCGGCCGGTCCAAGGGCGTACGGCTGTCGCACCGCAACGTCGTGGTCAACACGCTGCAGCACGCCTGCTGGGGCACCGGCTCGGTCCCGGCGCTCGACGAGCGCGGCGACGTCACGATCGACCAGATCGGCAGCGAGGACGAGTGGCCGTCCCGCCTGGGCACCGGTGTCGCGATCAACCTGACGCCGTGGTTCCACGCGATGGGCATCATCGGCGGCCTCAACGCGGCGGTGATCGCCGGGACGTCGATGGTCCTGCACACGCGCTTCGACCCGGCGGCGTACGTCGCCGACGCCGAGCGGCTCCGCATCACCGGCATCGGCGGCGCGCCGGCGCTGTTCGCGGCCCTGCTCGCGACGCCGTCGTTCCACACCGCCGACCTGTCGTCGGTCCGCTCGATCGGTTCGGGTGCGGCGCCGATGAACCACGCGATGATCAACGCGCTGCGCAAGCGCTTCCCGGACGTGGTGGTCACCGAGGGCTACGGCCTCACCGAGGCGACGATGGGCGCGGTGATCTCACCGACGTACCGGTCGGGCACGCGCAAGGTCGGCTCGGTCGGCCTGCCGATCTTCGACACGGAGGTCAAGGTCGTCCCGGCGGAGGGCGGCGAGGACCCGCTGCCGCCGGGCGAGAAGGGCGAGGTCTGCCTGCGCGGGCCGCAGATCATGCTCGGCTACCGCAACCGCCCCGAGGAGACGGCGGCGGCCTTGGTGAATGGCTGGCTGCACACGGGCGACATCGGCATCCTCGACCCGGACGGCTACCTGTCCATTGTGGATCGCAAGAAGGACATGCTGCTGTACAAGGGTTACAACGTCTTCCCACGCGAGCTCGAGGAGCTGCTCATCACGATGCCGGGCGTCGCGGCGGCCGCGGTGGTCGGCCGCCCCGACCCGGAAGTCGGCGAGCTGCCGGTGGCGTTCGTGGTGCCCCGCGGCTCGCTGGACGCCGACGGCCTGATGGCCGCGGTCAACGAGAAGGTGGTGCCGTACAAGCGGTTGCGGGAGGTGCACGTGGTCGAGCAGATCCCGGTGTCCGCGGCGGGGAAGGTGCTGAAGCGCGAGCTGCGGCAGCAGCTGATCGGTGAGCTCGACTAGAACGTGGGCTCGGACCGGCAGCTCGCGGGCTGGGCGAGGCAGTCGATGCGCATGGTGTACTCGACCCGGTGGGGTGGTCGCGAAGGCGGGCAGCACGACGAGGGTGTGCTTGTCACCGCGGTAGGAGTACTCGATGCCCGGACGCCGCGAACGGACCGGTCAGTGCCCCGTCTTCTCGCGCAGCGCCGCGTCCTTGTCCAGGACCAGCTTCTCCAGATCCGCCTGGAACTCCGCCATCTTCGCGCGCAGGCCCTCGTCGGACGCCGCCAGGATGCGGACCGCCAGGAGACCCGCGTTGCGGGCGCCGCCCACCGAGACCGTGGCCACCGGGACGCCCGCCGGCATCTGGACGATCGACAGCAGGGAATCCAGGCCGTCCAGGTACTTCAGCGGGACCGGGACGCCGATCACCGGCAGCACCGTCGCCGACGCCACCATGCCGGGCAGGTGGGCCGCGCCACCCGCCCCCGCGATGATCACGCGAAGGCCGCGCGACGCCGCCGACGTCGCGTAGTCCAGCATGCGCTGCGGGGTGCGGTGCGCCGAGTAGACGCCGACCTCGTACTCGACGCCGAACTCGTCCAGGGCCGCGCCCGCCGCTTCCAGCGTCGGCCAGTCCGAGTCGCTGCCCATGATCACGCCCACCTGCGGCGCCATACCGACCTCTCCCGTCAGTGGATTTCGTAGCCGTCGAGCCAGACGGCGTGGGACAGCCAATGCGCCGACAGCAGCGCGCGGTTGCGCAGGTCCTCCATGCGCTCGCCGGTGAAGTTGACGTGCCCGAGCTTGCGGCCCGGCCGCTCCTGCTTGCCGTACAGGTGCACCCGGGCCTCCGGGTACCGCGCGAACAGGTGGTGCAGCCGCTCGTCCGGGCCCATCTCCGGCAGCTCCGGCGCGCCCAGCACGTTCGCCGACACGCACGCGGGCGCGACCAGGTCGGTCCGGCCCAGCGGGTAGTCGAGCACCGCCCGCAGGTGCTGCTCGAACTGCGACGTGCGCGCGCCGTCCATGGTCCAGTGCCCGGAGTTGTGCGGGCGCATCGCCAGCTCGTTCACCAGCAGCCCGGTGTCGGTCTCGAACAGCTCGACCGCGAGCAGCCCGGTGACGTCCAGCGTCGCCGCGATCCGCAGCGCCAGGTCCTGGGCCTCGTGCACCCGCGAGTCGTCGAGCCCCGGCGCCGGGGCGAGGACCTCGGTGTTGATCCCGCCGGTCTGCACCGTCTCGACCACCGGGTACGCCGCGCCCTGGCCGAAGGGCGAGCGGGCGACGAGCGCGGACAGCTCCCGCCGCATCGCCACCTTCGCCTCCACCAGCAGCGCCGTGCCCGCGGCCAGCAGCTCCGGCACGGTCTCCCGCGCGTGCTGCGCGGTGTCGAGCATCCAGACGCCGCGGCCGTCGTACCCGCCGGTCGACGCCTTGAGCACCACCGGCCAGCCGTGCTCGCCACCGAACGCCACCACGTCGTCCACAGTGGACACCTCGGCGAACGCCGGCCCGGGCACGCCGAGGCCCGCCATCATCTCGCGCATCACGAGCTTGTTCTGCGCGAACCCCAGCGCGGTCGCCGCCGGCCGGATGACGTGCCCCTCCGTCGCCAGCGTCAGCAGGTGCTCACCCGGCACGTGCTCGTGGTCGAAGGTGAGCACGTCGACCGAGGCCGCGAACTTCCGCAGCGCGTCGAGGTCGGTGTGGTGCCCCAGCGTGACGTCGCCGGCGACGAGCCCCGCGGCTTCGTTTTCGCCCGCGGCGAGCACGCGCAGGGACTGGCCGAGGGAGATCGCCGCCTGGTGGGTCATCCGGGCCAGCTGGCCGCCGCCCACCATGCCCACGACGGGCAGACCGGTGTGTTTGTCCATAGCGCCGATCAGACTAGACGGTGACCACCTGCGGTGACCGCCGGACCAGACGTAGCTCACGCGCCGCGAGGCCGAGGATCCCCGCGGCCGCCGCGAGCACGTACGCGTTGCCCAGGACCGACCAGCCCAGGCCCCAGCCGAACTCCGTGTCGCCGCCGTTGGGCACGAGCATCACGATCTGCGACGCGAACAGCAGCGCGACCGCCGCCGCGGCCCACCACCGCGCCTTCACCAGCAGCAGCGTGAGCAACGGCACGCACCAGACCCAGTGGTGCGACCACGACACGGGCGACAGCAACAACCCGTAGAACGCCGTCACCAGCAGTGCGGCCGCGTCTTCACCGCGCCGGTGCAGCCGCACGACCAGCCACACCGCCGGCACGGCGAGCACCGCCGCCACCCCGGCCGCCACCGCCAGCGACCAGGGAGCCAGCGCCGAGGCCCGGTTGACCAGCCCGTTGAGCGACTGGTTGAAGATCCAGTGCACCGACCCGACCCGGCTCGGGTCGGTCGCCGAATCCCGCCAGAACCGCACCGCGTCGACCGGGATGACCGCGAACATCGCCGCTTCGAGCGCCGCGAACGTGCCCAGGGCCCGCAGCCCGTCCTTCCACCGGCCCGTGAAGAACAGGTGCGGCACGAAGATCAGCGGGGTCAGCTTGATCGCCGCCGCCACGCCGATCAGCACGCCCGCCCACCGCCGGCCCGAGGCACGCTTTCCCGCCGAGGGCCCATCAGCACTGCCACGCAGCGAGAGCACCAGGACGTCCAGCACCACGAACGCCATCAGTATCAAGTTGATCTGGCCCAGGAACAGCGTCTTCCACACCGGTTCCAGCGCCAGCGCGATGGCCGTTCCCGCCGGCAGCGCCCACCAGCTTCTTCCCAGAAGCGGTGTGCCCCCCGGCGACGACGAAACCACCGTGATCACGACCATAAGACCGACCACCGACAAAAACCCGATCACGCCCCACACCAGGCCGGATGGCACCAGGGCGAGCGGCAGGAACAGCGGCGCGGCGGCCGGGGTGTAGGTGAACGGCAGCCGCACCCAGTCCGGCAGGGCGGTCAGCACGTCCCGTGTGTAGAGCGGGTCGCCGTGCAGCAGTGTCAACGCGCCCGCGCGGTACACGGCGCTGTCCGCGCCGAGGTGCCACCCGGCCAGCCAGACGACCACGCCGAAAGCCAGCACGAGCAGCGCGAGACCGCCGGCGAGAAAGCGGCCGGCGCGCGCCTCAGACGCCGGTCGCGACGTCGACATGCTCGTCCGCAGCGACCTTCTTCCGCGCCCGCCGCTGCAGGCCCCAGCGCAACGCGAGGGCGAACGCCAGCACGACCGGCATCAGGATGTAGGCGTCTCCCAGGACGTTCTGCCACACCTTCCAGTGCAGCTCGACGTTGCGGCCGTTCGGCAGGATCAGCAGCACGCAGCTGACGAACACGAACGCGACCAGCCCGGTGCCGACCCAGCGCTTCCACGCCGTCTTCGGGGTGGTCTTGGGCAGCCGCGAGACCAGCAGCACGATCAGCGGGATCACCCACACCCAGTGGTGGGTCCACGAGATCGGCGACATCAGCAGTGTCCAGAACGCGGTGACGAGCAGCGCGGCCAGCGCCTGGCCCTTGCGGTGGAAGCGGATCAGCAGCCACAGCGCCGGGATCGCGAGCAGGAACCCGATGCCCATCGCCGCCTTCGACGCCCACGGCGCGAGGTCGGTGGCCCGGTTCATCAGCGCGTTCAGCGACTGGTTGCCCGCCCAGTGCACCGGCCCGATCCGGCCGGTGTCCGGCAGCGTGACGGTCCAGTACTTGGCCGCGTCATGGGCGTTGATCAGGAACATCAAGCCCTGGAGCAGCACGAACGTCGCGAACCCGCGGATCGCGTCCTTGCGGCGGCCGGTGATGAAGAGGTGCCCGAGGAACACCAGCGGCGTCAGCTTGATCGCCGCCGCGACCCCGACCAGCACCCCGCCCCAGCGGCTCCCCCGGGTGCCGATGACCAGCATGTCCAGCAGGATCATGGCCATCAGGATCAGGTTGATCTGGCCGAGGAAGATCGTCCGCCACACCGGCTCGAGTGCGAGGAGGACCAGGAAGAACACGATGGTCGAGCGGGCGGGCGAGGCCCACCAGCGCGGGCCGTCGGCCGCGGGCCGCGGCAGCGCGCCGATCGCGATCCGGATCGACAGCGCCATCGCCCCCAGCGAGACGGCGGTGATCAGGCCCCAGGAGATCTGCGTCGGGAACGCGGCGAGCGGGATGAAGATGAGCGCCGCCGTCGGTGGGTAGGTGAACGGCAGCAGCGCCCACCACGGCTCGTCGGGCAGGGTGTTGGCGTCGTAGAGCGAGTCGCCGTGCAGCAGCGACAGCGCGCCCGCCCGGTAGACCGCGCTGTCGACGCCGAGCACCCAGTCGTGCTGCCAGCCGTAGATGCCGTACCCGATCGCGACCAGCGGAATCACCGACAGGATCAGGATCGACCGCGGGCGGACGGACAGGCGGGCGAGTGACTTCCGCAGGGCCAGGCGGTGCTGGGATCTGGCCGCGACTTCGCCGTCGACGTCGGTGGATACGGTCCGGGTCACCGCACCAGGAAATCATGACCGGCCCGCTCCCGGTCGGAAGGGTCCGGGCCGAACCGGGCTCTTCCGGTGTTCTACGCGCGCGCCAGGTGGGCCAGCAGGTCGCAGGCCAGCTCGTGCGTGGCCGGCAGCCGCACCGCCGAAACACGGGGTCTGCCCACGTCAGCCAGCTGGGTGTCGACCGACAGCCGCTCGTGCAACGCCCTTCGCAGCGCGACGCCGTGCGAAGCGACCCGCTCGTCCTTCGGGACCAGGGCCGCGACGACGGACGGCCCCAGCGAAGCGACGCTCTGCCCGCTGTCGAACACGGTCCGCAGCGCGTCCGCCACCAGGATCATCCCGGTCAGCCGCGGGAACCCGGCGACGGCGGTGAGGTCGAGCGAGACGACGAGCAGCACGTGGTCCTCGGCGGCCGGCCGCTCCCGCGCGGTGGCGGCGCGGTAGAGCTCCGCGAGCCGGGTGCGCAGGTAGGCCGCCGTGGGCAGGCCGGTCAGCGAGTCGGTGACCTCGGTGTGCACGAGCTGGTCGGTGGCCACGTCCGCCCAGGCCAGCGCGGTGGTCCGGAGCAGCCGCGCCGGCGTGGCGTCGACGTCCGTCGTGACGAACCCATCGCCGCCGTGGCCGAGCACGGCGTGCAGCGCGGCCAGGTCGGCGAGGGTCTCCGCCAGCCCCGCACCGGCCGCCGCCCGGGCCCTGGCCAGCCCGGCCAGCGCGGTTTCGGCGGCTTCGACGCGGCCCTTCGCCATCACCGCCGCGCAGACGGCGTCGACCTCGGGCAGGGCCCAGTCACTGGGAAACCGCCAGCCCGCGGCGACGCTGGCCGTGCGCCAGCGGGCCCGCAGCGCGCGCAGGGACGCGTCCCGCTCGGCCTGCGTCGGCGGGGTGTCAGGGGCGTTATCGGAGCCGGGGCGCGTAGCCGGAACATCCACTGGCCACCCGCCCCTTTCGTCCGGTTCGCAGCGATCTTGTCCGTCGCTTCACGATGAGGACGTACCCCGATGGGCACCGTGACGCGTACTGAGCGGTTTTTGTCGGGAAGCTTTCCCCGGCCGGGGCCGGGGGTGGGTGATTTTGCTCCGCCGTCGGAGTCATCACGCCGACCACGACGTGACCGCCGGAGGTGGGTCAGTCACACTGGTCTCGCGTCCGGGATCGGCCTGTAATAGCAGGTCCTGGCCCTAGCCGACCGAGGAGTGCCGTGTCCACCGTTCCCGCCGATCTCAGCGGAAAGAGTGACTCCGAGCTGATTGCGGAAGTCCGCTCCGGGAAGATCGCGTCGTACGGCACGCTCTACGAACGGCACACCGGCGCGGCCCGCAATCTGGCCCGCCAGCTGGCCCGCTCCAGCTCCGAAGCCGACGACCTCGTGTCCGAGGCGTTCGCCAAGGTTCTCGACACGCTCCGTGGCGGCAAGGGCCCGGATACAGCCTTCCGGGCGTACTTGCTGACCGCGCTGCGTCACACCGCCTACGACCGCACCCGCAAGGAGCGCCGGGTCGACCTCAACGAGGACATGACCGAGGTCGGCGGTGCCGCGACGGAGGCGCTGACCGTGCCGTTCTCCGACACCGCGGTCGCCGGGCTCGAGCGGACGATGGCCGCCAAGGCGTTCGCGCGGCTGCCCGAGCGCTGGCAGGCGGTGCTCTGGCACACCGAGATCGAGCAGCAGAGCCCGGCCGAGGTCGCGCCGCTGCTGGGCCTGACCGCGAACGGCGTCTCCGCGCTCGCCTACCGCGCCCGCGAGGGGCTCCGCCAGGCATATCTGCAGGTCCACCTGCAGGAGAACGCCGAGGAACGCTGCCGCGCCTGCGCCGAGCGGCTCGGCGCGTGGACCCGCGACGGGCTGTCCAAACGCGAACGCGCCCAGGTCGAGAGCCACCTCGACGAGTGCGACCGGTGCCGGGCACTGGCCGCGGAGCTGGCCGACGTCAACGGCGGGCTGCGCGCGATCATCGCCCCGATCGTCCTCGGCGGCGCCGCGCTGGGCTACCTCGCCACCATCGGCGCCGCGAAGGCGAGCGCGGCCACCGCGGCCACCGCGGGAGCAGCCGCCGCCGGTGCCGCGGCGGCCGGCGGCAAGGCCGGCGCGGGTGCGGGAGCCGCCGCCGCGGGGCCCCGCCAGTTCGCCGGCGTCGCCGCCTCGGGTACGGCGATCGTCGTGGCCGTCGTCGTCGCGCTCACCGCGGGCGGCGGGACGCAGGAGGTCCCGGTCGCCGCCTCGGTGCCGCCACCGGCCCAGCAGGTCGAACCACCGGCCCCGAAGCCGCCGCCTCCGGCACCGCCCGAACCGCAGCAGCCGGCACCCCCGGCGCCCCAGCCCCCGGCACCCCAGCCGCCCGCGCCGCCCGAGGCCCCGCCGGTCGAGCCCGCTCCGCCGCCGGTGGCGCCCCCCGCCCCCGCACCGTCACCCGCCCCCGCCCCGGCCCCACCCGCCCCGGCGCCGCCGTCGATGTCGGCGACGACCCCGCCGGGCGGCGTCGAGCTCAGCCCGGGCACCGCGACGAACCTGCCGATCACCGTGCGCAACGACGGCGGGAGTGTGTCCGAACCGGTGGCCGTCGCGCTGAAGCTGCCGCGCGGGGTGCGCGCGGTCGACACCGGCGGTGGCGGCGCACCGCTGGCGCGCGCGGACACCCCCGGCCCGATCTCGGTGAACTGCCCCGGCGGCGAGGGCACGGTCACCTGCAAGACCGGCGACGGCCTGCAACCCGGCCAGAGCGCGACGCTGAACTTCCGGCTGCAGGCCGGCGAAGACGCCGAGGGCGGCACGGTGACCGGGTCGGTCACGGCCGGCGTGCAGATCTCCGTCGACGTGAGCGTCAAGGTCACCGTGAAGCTCCCGCCGGACGCCGTGATCCTGGAAGCCCAGGGCGACGGGCTGTCGGCGTTCCCCTGGAACCACCACCCGCTGGTCTACGTGCGGGTCCGCAACACCGGCGAGACGACCAAGCCGGTCACGGTCACCTTCGACCACCCGCTCAAGCAGTGGTGGAGCCTGCGCGGCTTCCCCTGCACGACGACCGTCGACGGCGCGAGCTGCACGACGAAGAGCGCGGTGGCGCCGGGTCAGCACGTCAACCTGTGGGTGCGGCTGCAGGGCCGTCCCGACGGGGGCCGGGTGACGATCACCGCGCAGCTCGGCCGGGCGGCGGCGGCGCCGGTGACCGTGGACTTCGGCTGCTGGCGCCACTGGTGCGGCCAGGATCCGCTGCCCACGCCCACGATCCCGTCGATCCCCACGCCGACTCCGTCCAGGCCGAAGCCGACGCCGACGAAGCCGACGTCGAAGCCACCGGCGACGACGACGGACACCGACGAGCCGTCGAGCGAGCCGCCGGCGGCCTCGACCACGACGAGCGCACCACCGCGGTCCGGCGGGAAGCCCGGCGCCAAGCCGCCGACGGTCAGCCCCGCGAAGGTTTTCGGCTGGCTGACGGGGTAGCGTCCGCGCGGTGCGCGAGCTGCTGAAGAAGCATCGCGAGCTCCTCCGCTTCGCCGTCGTCGGCGGGATCAGCTTCGTGATCACGATGTCCGTCAACTACGGCTTGAAGTTCACCGTGCTGCGGACCCACCCGGTGACGGCGCTGATCGTCGGCGTCCTCGTCGCGACGATCTTTTCCTACGTCGCCAACCGCGAATGGTCGTTCCGCACCCGCGGTGGCCGGGAGCGCGCGCACGAGGCCGCGCTGTTCTTCCTGTTCAGCGGGGTCGCGCTGGGCCTGAACGCGCTGCCGCAGTGGTTCTCCCGGTACGTGCTGGACCTGCAGGCGCCGCGGCTGTCGCCGTTCGGCGTCGAGGTGGCCGACTTCGTCAGCGGCATCGTCATCGGCACGCTGCTGGGCACGCTGTTCCGGTGGTGGGCCTTCAAGAAATGGGTCTTCCCCGACGCGATCGGCCGCCCCCGCGCGGTGCCCGCCGAAAGCGTCGAAGATCCGGACATTCACGGCAGCAAGGCCGCCTGAACCACAGGTCAACGCGGTGTGCTCCTAGACTGCGTGGTGTGACCGTTGTGGAAACCGTGCTCAAGCGCACGCCGGAGCCACTGCGTTCGGTGCTGATCAAGCACCGGGAGCTGCTGAAGTTCGCGATCGTGGGCGGCACGACGTTCCTGGTCGACAACGGCGTCTGGTACGCGCTGAAGCTGACCGTGCTGGAGCCGAAACCGACGACGGCGAAGGCGATCGCGATCATCGTCGCGACCATCGTGTCCTACATCCTCAACCGCGAGTGGTCCTTCCGGACCCGCGGCGGGCGCGAACGGCACCACGAAGCGGCCCTGTTCTTCGTCATCAGCGGCATCGCGGTCGGCGTCAACCTGATCCCCCTGATCGTCTCGCGGTACGTGCTCGACCTCGAAGTCCCGCACGTGACGTTCCTGGTGCAGGAAATCGCGGACTTCGCGAGCGGCTCGATCATCGGCATGCTGATGGCCATGTTCTTCCGCTTCTGGGGCTTCAAGAAGTGGGTGTTCCCGGACGAGCTGGGCGAGCGGCGGCGGGACAACGACCAGGTCACCCGCCTCCCCTGACCGGACACGCAAAAGTACTTGTCTTTTGACATGTAGTTGTCTAGAGTCATCCTCGTCAGTGTTCCTTCGTGAGGACGCCGTCCGGGTTCGGCCGGGCGAGCGGGACGATTCGAGGTGGTTTCCGAGCGCGAAGAGGTCGCATCCGTCCGCGGATGACGATGAAGCCTTTTCCCGACTCGACGTCGGCGTGTTTTCGCGCGCCGTCCGCACCTCTCGTCCCTTCTGACGAAACAAGGTCTTTCTCTTGAGCACGATCGCGCCCTCGCGCGCCCTGAAACCCGCCCTCACGGGCCTGTTCCTGTCCGTTTTCCTCGCGATGCTCGACGCCCAGGTCGTCGCCACCGCACTCCCCCGGATCGCCGCCGAGTTCGGCGGGACCGGCGCCTACGCCTGGGTCACCACCGCCTACCTGCTCGCCGGCAGCGCCACCGCGCCCCTGTACGGCAAGCTCGGTGACGTCTTCGGCCGCAAACGCGTGCTCCTGGGCGCGCTCGCCCTCTTCCTGCTCGGCTCGCTCGCCTGCGGCCTGGCTCCGTCGGCCGCGTTCCTGATCGCCGGGCGCGTGCTGCAGGGTGCCGGCTCCGGTGGCCTCTTCGTCTCCGTCGGCGCTTCGCTCGGCGAGATGTTCACGCCTCGCGAAGGTGCGAAGTACTTCGGCTGGTTCTCGATCTGCTTCGCCGTCGCGTCGCTCGCCGGTCCGGTCGTCGGCGGGCTGCTCACCGGGCTCGCCGGGTGGCGGTCGATCTTCCTGGTCAACCTGCCGCTCGGGCTCGTCGCCCTGGCCTGCCTCAAGACGCTCGACCTGCCGAGACGGCGCCGGGAAGCGCCGTTCGACTTCGCCGGTGTGCTCCTGCTCGGCACGGCGATCACCGGGTTCACCCTGCTCACGCCGTGGTCGATCGCGCTCGGCGCGGCCGCGGCCGTGGTGTTCGTGGTCGTCGAACGGCGGGCCGAAGCGCCGGTGCTGCCCCTGCGGTAGTTCCGCGACCGGACGTTCACCGTGTCCGTGCTGCTCAGCGTGCTCGCCGGGTTCGCGTTCCTCGGCTCGATCAACTACATCGCGGTCTTCCTGCAGGCCGACGCCGGCCCGGCGGAAGGCGGGCTGCGGTTGCTGCCCATGACGCTCGCCGTATCGCTCTCCTCCGTCGTCGCGAGCAAAGTCATCGCCCGCACCGGCGCCTACCGCTGGGCGCCGCGGTCGAGCATGGCGCTCGGCCTGCTCGCGGTGCTCGGCCTGCTCACCGCGCACACGCTGCCGCTGGTGCTCGGCTGCCTGGTCGTCTTCGGTTTCGCGGCCGGGCTGAACCTGCAGGTCCTCGCCATGGCCACGCAGAACACCGCGCCCGCCGCGGACCGCGGCGCGGTCGCCGCCGGCGTCAACCTCGCCCGCGCGCTCGGCTCGGCCCTCGGCCCGGTCGCGCTCGGCTTCGCCTACCACGCCGGCACCCACGGCGTGTTCCTCGCGCTGCTGCCCGTGCTCGCGCTCGGCCTCGTCACGGCGTTCGCGCTCCCCCACGTCACGCTTTCCCGATAGGAGAACCACGATGATCTTCGTCATCGGCGCCACCGGCAAGGTCGGCCGCCACCTCGTCCCCGCCCTGCTCGACGCCGGCGCAGAAGTCCGCGCGCTGACCCGCGACCCGGCGAAGGCCCGGATCGACCCGCGCGCCGAAGTGGTCCGCGGGGACCTCGACACCTCGGACCTGCCCGCCCTGCTGGCCGGCGCGGACCGCGTGTTCGTGCTGAGCCAGGGCCACAGCGCCGACCGGGAAGCGGCCGCCGCCCGGGCCGCCGCACAGGCCGGTGTCACCCACCTGGTCAAGCTGTCCACCACGGGTGTCCACTTCGGACAGAATGACCCGGTCAGCCGCACCCACGCCGAAGCCGAGCAGGCGGTCCGCGAAGCCGGGCCGGCCTGGACGATCCTGCGACCCGGGGCCTTCATGGACAACCGGTTCGCCTGGATCGGCTCGATCCGCGAAGAGAACGCCGTGTACGTGCCCGACACCGACCCGCCGTCCGCGCTGATCCACGTCCGGGACATCGCCGCGGTCGCGGCCCTCGTGCTGACGACACCCGGCCACGAAGGCGCGACCTACGAGCTCACCGGCGGCGAAGCCCTGACCACCGAGCAGCAGGTCGCCATCCTGTCCGAGGCGATCGGCCGGCCGCTGAAGTACGTCGAAGAGACCGAAAGCGCCGCGAAGGAGCGCCTGATCCGGATGTTCGGCTGGCCCGCGAAGGCCGTCGACGGCCTCTTCGCCCTCAAGCGCGAGTCCGCTCCGCACGAACGCGTCGTCTTCGACACCGTCGAGCGACTGCTCGGCCGGCCGCCGCTGACCTTCGCGACCTGGGCACGGGAGAACGCGTCCGCGTACCGCCACCAGGAGTGACGAGGAGGAGGTCCGGCCGAGCGCGTCCTAACGCGGGACGCGCTCGGCCGGCCAGCGCACCTCGGGGACGTCGGTCGGCCGTGGCACCTTGAGGAACAGGCTGAACACCGCCGGACGGCGGTTCGACAGCTCGAGGCGGCCGCCGTCGGCCTCGACCAGGGCGCGGGCCAAGGCCAGCCCCACGCCCGTCGAGCCGCCGCCGGAGAAGCCGCGTTCGAAGATGTGCGGCGCGAGCTCGTCCGGGACGCCGGGGCCGGTGTCGCTCACCTCGATCACGACCGTGCCCTCGGCGTCGCCGCGGCGGGCGATGAGCGTCACCGTGCCCGAGCCGTGGCGCAGCGCGTTGTCCAGCAGCACGCCGATGACCTCGCGGAGCCGTCCCGGGGTGGCCCGCGCCATCAGGCCGTCGGCCACGCGCGTCCGCAAGTTGCGGCCCTCCGAGCGGAGCAGCTCGCGCCACTCCTGCGCCATCGCCGGCAGCTGCGTCGGCAGGTCCACCGGTTCCGCGCCGACCTCGCGCGCCGCGCGGGCCGCCGCCAGCAGCTCGTCCAGTGCCTCGGCGAGCCGGTCCGCCTGCTCCTGGGCCGCCTTCGACTCGTCGGCCACCTCGTCGTCCGGGTGGACCGTGAGCGGTTCCAGCCGCAGCTGCAACGCCGTCAGCCGGCTGCGCAGCTGGTGCGAGACGTCCCCGACGAGCTGGCGTTCCCGCTGCACGAGCTGGGCCAGCGCGGTGCCGGACGCGTCCAGCGCTTCGGCGACCATGTCGAGCTCGCCGACGCCGTAGCGGCTCGGGTCGGGCCGGAAGTCGCCGCCGCCGAGCCGGGCCGCGCGTTCGGCCACGTGCCGCAGCGGCTTCGCGAGCCGTCTGGCCGTCGCGATCGCGACGACCGCGCCGGTGCCCACCGACAGCAGCACCAGCAGCACGACGACCAGCGTCACCGTCGTCTGCCGCTCGTGCATCGGGCCGGCCGGGACGGCGATCTCGACCTTGCCGTCGCGGGCGAGGTCGGCGGTCTCGGTGACGGTGTCGGTGCCCGGGCTGCTGCCGTAGCGCTTCTCCGTCTGGCCACTCGCCCGGACGGTCAGCAGCCCGTTCGCCGGGACGGCGGCGCGCACCTGGTCGAGGTCGATCTCCTGGCCGTTGGCGATTTCGGTGTCGAGGATCGCGGCCGCCGCGCGGGCGTTCTCGGCCAGGGTCTCGCGGTAGCTCGACTCGATCTGCCAGCTCGCCACGATGCCCAGCGGGATGCCGAGGACGGCCGCGGTGACGGCCACGGCCAGCAGGATGGCCAGCAGGATGCGGCGGCGCACGGCTTATTCGGCGTTGAAGCGGAAGCCGACGCCGCGGACGGTCGCGATCCGCCGCTCGCCGTCGTGGGTCTTGCTGGTGCGGCCGGCGGCCTCGTCGGCGGCGATGGCGAGCTTCCGGCGCAGCCACGACATGTGCATGTCGAGCGTCTTGGACGTCTTCGACTCGAGGTCGTTCCAGACCTCGGCGAGGATCTCGTCGCGGCTGACGACCTGCCCGGCCCGGGTCATCAGCACCCGCAGCAGCTCGAACTCCTTGTTCGCCAGCTGGACTTCGTGGTTGTCCACGGTCACCAGCCGGGCGCCGAGGTCCATCCGCACCCCACCGGCCTCCAGGACGTCGGGCACCCGCCGGCGCAGCAGCGCGCGGATCCGGGCGAGCAGTTCGGCGAGCCGGAACGGCTTGGCGACGTAGTCGTCGGCGCCCGCGTCCAGGCCGACGACGAAGTCGACCTCGTCGGTGCGGGCGGTGAGCATCAGGACGGGCAGCTCGGTGCCGGCGGCGCGCAGGCGGCGGCAGACCTCCAGACCGTCCATCCCGGGCAGACCGAGGTCCAGCACGAGCAGGTCGACGCGCTGAGCGGCGGTGGCGTCGAGCACCGAAGGGCCGTCGGTGACGACGTGGATCTCGTATCCCTCACGTTCGAGGGCGCGGGAGAGCGGTTCGGCGATAGCCGGATCGTCTTCGGCGAGTAGGACCATGCTCACCTGGCCAACTCTACGGCTCACGGGCGTGAAACCATCGTGACCGTGCCTGGCTACGAAGATGATCTGGCTCTCGCCACCCGACTGGCCGACGCCGCCGACGCGATCACGACGGCGCGGTTCCGCGCCCTGGACCTGGCGGTGGAGCGCAAGCCCGACCGCACCCCGGTGACCGACGCCGACACCGCGGTCGAGGACGCGATCCGCGCGCTGCTGGCGGCCGAGCGCCCGGACGACGCGGTGCTCGGCGAGGAGCGCGGCGGCTCGGCCGCGGCGGGCCGCGCGTGGGTGCTCGACCCGATCGACGGGACCAAGAACTTCCTGCGAGGAGTACCCGTTTGGGCGACCCTCATCGCCCTCGTGGAGGACGGCGACCCGGTCGTCGGCCTGATCAGCGCGCCCTTGTTGGGCCGCCGCTGGTGGGCGGCTTCGGGCGGCGGGGCGTTCTCGAGCGACTCGGCCGGCACCCGCCGGCTGTCGGTTTCGAAGGTTTCGTCCCTTTCGGACGCTTATCTGTCCACAACGGACCTCAATTCCTGGACCGAGTACCACTCGCGCGAGAAGTACCTCGGCCTGGTGGACGCGTGCTGGGAGACCCGGGCGTTCGGCGACTTCTGGCACCACGTGCTGGTGGCCGAGGGCGCGTTGGACGTGGCGGCGGAGTGCATCGTCAACCCGTGGGACGTCGCGGCCGCGCAGGTGATCGTGACCGAGGCGGGTGGCCGGTTCAGCGATCTGGACGGTGCCGGACGCTACGACAACGGGAGCGCGCTCTCGACGAACGGCCACCTCCACGAGGCAGCGCTGGCGATCCTGAAGCGCTGACGGGATGGGCCGCTTGGCGGGCACTTCTTGACCGGTCTGAACCAGCAGTGGTTCACTCCGGGTGCTCGCCGGGTCACCCGGTTTTCTGACAACGTTGTCAACCCGGCTGATCCGCTCACCCCGGGAGGAAGAGCATGCGCAGAGTCGTCACCGCGGCTTTGATCGTCCCCCTCGTCACCGTCAGCCTGACCAGCCCCGCCCCCGCGAACGCCGAACCCGCGAACCGCGATTTCGCCGCGTACGTCAACCCGTTCGTCGGCGCGAAGGCCGGCGACACCCCCGAGACCAACACCTACGCCGGCGACACGTTCCCCGGCGCCGACGTCCCCTTCGGCATGGTGCAGTGGAGCCCGGACACGCCGCTGCAGCCCAAACCACCCGCCGGCCAGGGCCGCTACTACGCCCGCGACCGCGACGGCGGCTACGCCTGGGAAGAGAACCGCCTCCGCGGTTTCAGCCTCACCCACTTCAACGGTGCCGGCTGCGGTGGCGCGGCGGGTGACGTGCCGTTCCTGCCGTTCGCCGGCACCCTGACCACCTCCCCCGCCGTCGACGCGACGAAGTACTTCCCCACCTTCAGCCACGCGAACGAATCGGCGTCACCCGGCTACTACAAGGTGACGACCGACTCGGGCATCACCACCGAGCTCACCGCCACCCAGCGCTCCGGCCTGGGCCGCTTCACCTTCCCGAAGAACTCGCCCGCCACCCTGCTGATCGACGTCGCGCAGTCCGCGATGGGCAGCGACGACGCCGCCGTGACCGTGGACCCGGCACGGCGCACGGTCGAAGGCTGGGTCTCCAGCGGCCACTTCTGCCGCGGCCCGAACACCTACAAGGTCTACTTCCAGGCCACCTTCGACCAGCCGTTCACCACGTCCGGGACCTGGCAGGACGCGACCGTGACGCCCGGCGGGACCGGCGCCCGCGGCGGCAACCTGAGCAAGACGACGTGGGACAAGCAGGTCGTCACCGCCGAGGGCGGCTCCGGCGCCTACCTGACCTTCGACCCGGCGAACCCGGTCCAGGTGCGCGTCGGACTGTCCTACGTGGACGCCGCGGGCGCCCGGCTCAACGCCGCGCTGGAACAGCGGCACGACTCCTTCGACACCGTGAAGGGCAACGCACGCAGGACGTGGAACGACCGGCTGCGCCAGATCGCCGTCGAAGGCGGCACGGACGCGGCGACCAGGACGTTCTACACCGCGCTGTACCACACGCTGCTGCAGCCCAACGTCTTTTCCGATGTGGACGGTCGTTATCCCGGCTTCGACAAGGCGATCCACCACACGAAACCAGGTCACGCCCAGTACGCGAACTTCTCCGGCTGGGACACCTACCGCGACGAGGTCCAGCTGCTGTCGCTGCTCGCCCCGCACGAGGCCGCCGACATGGCGCAGTCGATGCTCAACCAGGCCGACCAGGCCGGCGGGATCTGGGACCGCTGGTCGCAGAACAACGACTTCATGGGCGTGATGGGCGGGGACCCGTACCACTCGATCATCGCCAGCACGTACGCCTTCGGCGCCACGGACTTCGACGCCCGCAGTGCCTTGAAGTCGATGGTCGGCGGCGCCACCCGCGTCCAGCAGGCGGGCGAACGCGCGCTCGAACGCCCCGGCCTGTCGGACTACCTGACGCTGGGCTACCACCCCAACAACGTCTCGGACATGCTCGAGGAGACGACGGCCGACTTCGGCATCGCGCAGCTGGCCCAGCGGCTGGGCCAGAAGAGCACCTACCAGCAGTTCATGGCCCGCGCCCAGTACTGGGAGAACGTCTACAACCCGGCCACCGGCTACCTGCAGACCCGGATGCGCGACGGCCAGTTCCTTTCGCCGTTCGATCCCGCGCAGTACCAGGAGATGCGCTACCAGGAGGGGAACGCGGCGCAGTACACGTGGATGGTGCCGTACAACGTCCGCGGCCTCTTCGACGCGATGGGCGGCAACGAAGCCGTGAAGAAGCGTCTCGACTTCTTCTTCACGAAGCTGAACAGCGACGCCAGTTCGCCGTACGCGTTCATGTCGAACGAGCCGTCGTTCGAGGTGCCGTGGGAGTACGCCTACGCGGGCGCGCCTTCGAAGACGCAGGACATCGTGCGGCGCTCGGCGGAGCTGCTGTTCAAGCCGGGCGAGGACGGCCTGCCCGGCAACGACGACCTCGGTGCGACGTCGGCGTGGTACGTCTTCGCCGCGCTCGGCATGTACCCGGAGGCGCCCGGGCGCGCGGAACTGGTCCTGGCCAGCCCGATGTTCCCGAAGATCACGCTGACGCGGGCGACCGGGCAGCGGATCGCGATCACCGCGCCCGGCGCGTCCAGCTCGGTGAAGTACGTGAGGAACCTGCAGGTGAACGGCCGGCCGAGCACCAAGCCGTGGCTTCCCGAATCCTTCGCGGTGAACGGCGGACGGCTGGACTTCACCCTCGGCGCGTCGCCGACGTCGTGGGGTTCGGCGGCCTCGGACGCCCCGCCGTCGTTCCGCGACGGCGAGGTCCCGGTGCGCGGCCGCGTCGGCCCCGGCCGCGTCGTGGTCGCGCCGGGCGGAAACACCAGCGCCACGGTGACCGCCGAGGGCATCACCGGTGCGGGCACGGTGTCCTGGCAGGCGAAGCCACCGGCGGGGATCACCGTGACGCCGTCGAGCGGCACGCTCACCGTGGGCGCGCACGGGACCGCCGCGCAGCAGGTGAAGGTCACCGCTACGGCCGGGATGCCGGACGCGTACACGAGCGTGCCGGTGAGCTTCAGCGGGCAACCGGTGCCCGCGTACCTGCCGGTGACGGTCGGAAAGCCGGGCACGCTCCACGCGGCGAACACGAACGTCGGCGTCACCGACGACCGGCTCGTCCAGTACGGCGACTTCGGCGAGACCGACCTCTACCCGGGTGGGTTCGCGTTCTCCTACTCGGCGCAGGGGTTCGCCGCCAACGGCATCACGCCGGGTGGGACGGTGACCGCGAACGGGCAGCAGTACCGCTGGCCGTCGAGCCCGACGGGGTCGCCGGACAACGTGATCGCGGCGGGGCAAACGCTTGCGGTGGACGCGCCGGCGGGGGCGGCGAAGCTGTCGTTCCTCGGCGCGGCGACCGGCGCCGACGCCCAGGGCACGGTGACGGTCACCTACACCGACGGCTCGACGCAGCAAGCTTCTCTGGGGCTGTCGGAGTGGCTGCTGAAGGGCGGTGCGGAGACGCCGCAGTTCGGGAACACGGTGGTCGCGAAGGTGCCGTACGTGAATTCGGCGTTCCCGAGGTACATGTTCCGGCTGCAGCGGCCATACACGTCATACCTGTTCGCGACGGCCCCGATCGCCCTGGACCCGGCCAAGCAGGTTCGCGGCATCACCCTGCCCACCGCCACCGGCGCGGGTCAGGAGCACATCTTCACCTACGCCGTGAGCTGACCGGGCGGCCCGGGTCGTGCGTCCGTCACGACCCGGGCAGCAGGCCGACGGCGCCGCGGGCGACCTGGGCCCAGGCCAGCCGGCCGAACAGGTAGTGGCACGCCACCTGTTCGCTGGTGAACCGCGCCCAGTCGTAGCGGTTGCCCTGCTCGCGCCAGAACACCTCCCACGCCTCGTCCTCGCCCTGCATCAGGCACCAGGCGTTGTCGACCTCGGTGCCGAGCGAGACGACCTCCGGCGGCACGCCCAGCACGCCGAGCCACCGCTGGATCGACTGGGTGTTCATCAGTCCTCTTCCCCCTTGGCCTCGGCGAGGTAGCCGAGGGTCACCAGTTCGTCGGCCGCCAGCAGGGCACGGTACCGCGTGCCGCCGCCGACCTGCCCGAACCAGTTCGCGGTCTCCGAGCGCCACATCGGCACCTTGCGCACCACGACGTACCGGCGGTATTCGGCGTCGAGGAACGCGGGTGGCAGGGAGCGTTCCGCGAACGGCGTGCCGTCGGCGAAGAGCACCCGCCCGTAGGCCGGGCCGAAGCGGTCGAGGACCGTGTCGGCCGGGACCATCACCGGCTCGGGCCAGTCCACGCTGCTCTCGGGGAACTGCTCGCCCGGTGGCCACGCGTATTCGGGGCCGAGATCGCTGTGCCCGACGACGAACCGGCGGATCCAGACCGCCTGGGTGGCGCGCGCGTACGGCACGTACCCGTCGGTGAGGTGCCGCGGCACCGGCCGCGACGGCGCGGTCGGTGAGCGGCGGAAGCCCGCGGTGACGTTGGTCAGGGCCTGGTCGTCGAAGATCAGCCGGGCGTCCGGGTGGTCGTTCGGCGGGAAGCCGTCGGGGTCGTCGGGCAGCGGCAGCTGGCGGGCCGGCTTGTCCATCGCCACCGGCAGGTGCCCGATCGGGAACATGTGCACCAGGAACAGCGCGACGACGCTTTCCCGTTCCTTGCGCGGCGAGCCGAGCGGCGGCAGCGGTGCGGGCGACCCCGGGTTCGGTGGCGGGCCCGCGACCGGCGGTGGCCCGGCCACCGGCGGCGGCAGCGGGGCCGGCGTCGGCGGGGCCGGTGGGGCCGGGGGCAGCGGGAACGGCGGCAGCAGCGGCGACACCGCGTGCGGCCAGGCCGCGGGGTTGCCCGAGGGCGGGGTCGGGGCCTCTTCGAAGGCGCCCGAATCCGCCATGCCGTACCCGGGCAGCTGCACCGGCCCGGTGTCGAGGTCGGCCTCGACCGGTTCGGAGCCCGCCTCGGAAGGCTCGGTCACACCCATCCTCCGGCTCGGTCGGTGCCCGGGGGCACACGCTGTTCGACGCGGCCGCGGCGCTGCCGGTCCCCCTTGATACCGCACCCCTTCCCCCGGGGCGCGACGAGGTCAGTTTCTCCTTCGGGGGCTCCGGGTGGCGGAGTCCCCGGCCCCGGTCAACACAGTGCGGCGACCACGCGGGACGGGCTCGGGCGGCCGAGCTGTCCCGCCATCCACACGCTGGCCGCCACCAGCGCGTCCAGGTTGACACCGGTGGCCACCCCGAGACCCTCCAGCATCCACACCAGGTCCTCGGTCGCCAGGTTGCCGGTGGCCGATTCGGCGTACGGGCAGCCGCCGAGCCCGCCCGCCGAAGAGTCCACAGTCGACACTCCACATCGGAGCGCCGCGAGCGTGTTGGCGAGAGCTTGACCGTAGGTGTCGTGGAAGTGCACGGCCAAAGTGCCGACATCGCCGAAGAGCCCGATGAGCGCTTCGACCTGCCCGGCCGTCGCGACGCCGATGGTGTCGCCCAGCGAGAGCTGCGAACACCCCATGTCCAGCAGGCGGCGGCCGGCGGCGGCGACCTGCTTCGCCGGCACGACGCCTTCCCAGGGGTCGCCGAAGCACATCGAGAGGTATCCGCGGACGGCCAAGCCCGCTTCCCGGGCCCGCGTGACGACCGGCTCGAACATCGCGAACTGCTCGTCGAGCGAGGAGTTGAGGTTCTTGCGCGCGAACGTCTCCGTCGCGCTGGCGAAGATCGCGATGTGCTCGACGCCGGCTTCGAGAGCCCGGTTCAGGCCCTTTTCGTTCGGGACCAGCACCGGGTACCGGACGCCTTCGCGGCGGTCGAGCCGGGCCAGCAGCTGCTCGGCGTCGGCGAGCTGCGGCACCCACTTCGGGTGGACGAAGCTGGTCGCCTCCAGCGTGGTGAGCCCGGCGCCCGCGAGGCGGTCGAGGAACTCCAGCTTGACCTCGACCGGGACGATCGCCTTCTCGTTCTGCAGCCCGTCGCGCGGGCCGACCTCCCAGATCGTGACGGACTCCGGCAGCTCCCCCGCCGAGGGGACCCGCTCGGGCAGGCCCAGTGCGCGCGTGCCCATCAGCGGCGTCGCTCGCCACGCGGCGGGCGGCCCTGGGGCGGCAGGGGCGTGGTCTGCTGGGGCTGCTGCTGCGGGGCACCCGCCCGGTAGTCGTCGTACGGGTTGTCGTTGACCTCGCGGTAGATGACCGTGTGCACCTTCTCGACGTGCGGGATGTCCTCGAAGCGCAACGGCTCGTCCGACGCCGACTCGATGATGAGCGTGCCGCAGCCGAAGACCCGGTCGAGCAGGCCGTGCTCGAACTGGACGCTGTTGATCCGGCCCATCGGGATGTCGATGCCGGTGCGCTTGAGGACGCCCTCGCGGGCGATCAGCCGGTCCGTCGTCACGATGAAGTGAGTGGTCCGCCAGCGCACGAGCGGCGCCAGGAACAGCCACACGATCAGCACGAGCGCCACGACCCCGATGGCGATCAGGCCGACCGTGTTCCACGGCGAGCCGGCGTCCTTCGCGAGGAGCGCCAGCCAGATGCCGGCGCCCAGCGTGACCAGGAACGCGAGCGTCGGGAAGATCAGCATCTTGAAGTGGGGGTGACTGTGCACCACGACGTGCTCTTGCTCACTGAGCAAATCGTCCGGATAAGCCACGGCGGACGCTCCCAAGGTCGGTGCGGCGGTGTCGTCTCACCGTACCGGCGAGCGAGGAGGCGGTGGGCGCAACACCCGAAGAATCAGGCCGGACGCACGTGGACCACGTCACCTGCGAAGACGGTGTGCCGCTGCCCGCCCGCCACGTCGACCTGCAGCTGCCCGGCGGCGTCGATGTCGGCGGCGCGCCCGGTCAGCGACGTCCCGTCCGGCAGCTGCACCTCGACGTCCTGGCCGAGGGTCGCGCAGTGGGCGCGGTAGTCGCCGAGCAGCCCGGCCTCGGTGAGGTCGCCGCCGGCGAGGCGCCAGCGCCGCTCGAGGTCGTCGAACCCGGTGAGCAGCGCGACGGCGACGTCGGTGCGGTCGGTGTTCGTGGCGCCCTGCTCGGCCAGCGACGTCGCGGGCAGCCCGCCGGGGCCCGGCTGGACGTCGCCGAGGGGCAGCACGTTGAGGCCGATGCCGAGCACGATCGACGGGTCGTCCCCGGCGACGGCCTCGGCGAGGATGCCGGCGCACTTGGCGCCGTCGACCAGGACGTCGTTGGGCCACTTGAGCACGGCGTCCACCCCGACGGACGCAGCGGCCGCGCGGACGGCGAGCCCGGCGACGACGGACAGTGAGCCGAGCACCGAGAAGGGGACACCCGGCCGGAGCGCGACGCTCAGGTACAGCCCGGCCCCCTTCGGCGAGCTCCAAGAGCGGGCCCGCCGGCCGACCCCCGCGGTCTGCTCCTCGGCGAGCAGGACGGTCCGGTCGGCGGCGCCGTCTTCGAGCGCTTTCCGCAGGTCGGCGTTGGTGGAGCCGGTGCGTTCGACGACGTCGACCTTCGCGTAACGATCTTGGAGCGCCGTGGTGAGCCGGACAGCGTCGATCTCGGGCATGTGCCCACAATATGGGAGCCCCCCTAACGTGCAAGCTACTCGCTCGTTCACTAAGAGGTGCGCTCTTCTAGATTGGAACCTGTGACGACGAAGCCGAGTTCGTGGGCCCGCGGCGCTGCGCTGCGCGGTCTGGTCGCGCTGCCGCTCGTCGCCGGGCTCGTGACGGCGGGCTGGCTGCTGGCCGACCGGTCGCCGGAACCCGCGGCCGTCCCGGCTCCCCCGCCGGTGGTGCGCGACGCGGCGTCGGGCCCGTCGGTCCTCGAAGTCAGTGCACCGGTGAAGGCGCAGGAACCGGGCCAGGGCGCGTCCGGCCAGGGCGGCAAAAGCCCCTTGCAGCAGTGGGCCGACCAGCTGGCCGGGCCCCTCGACATCCCCGCGGACGCGCTGATCGGCTACGCGAACGGCGAACTCGCACTGCGCGGCGAAGACCCGTCGTGCCACCTCTCGTGGGTCACACTCGCGGGTGTCGGCGCGGCGGCGTCCGACCACGGCCGGGGCGGCGGCAACCTGCTGGGCCTCTCCGCGACGCAAGCCAAGAAGTACGGCTCCGACGCGCCGGTCGCGGCCGGGCGCGTCCTCTGCGCGGGCGGCACCGACCTCGGCGCCGGCCCCGGCTGGTGGAAGGCCATCGCGGCGTACCACCCGGGCAGCGACACCGAGCTGTTCCGCCAGCGCGTGCTCGGCATGGCGCAGCTGTACGCGACGCTGTCGCTCGACCCGGCGTCGGCGGGCTCGCCGCGTGTCCGCGCGACCCGCTTCGCGCTGGGCCAGCTCGGCCTCCCGTACGTCTGGGGCGGCAACGGCCCGGACGCGGGCGCGGCGGGCTTCGACTGCTCCGGACTGACGAAGGCGTCGTACGACAGCGCGGGCGTCGCCCTCCCGCGGACGGCGGACAGCCAGTTCCGCGCGCTCCCGCCGGTCCCGCCGGCGCAGGAGCCGCGCCTGGGCGACCTGGTGTTCTACGGCAGCCCGGCAACGCGCATCCACCACGTCGGCCTGTACCTCGGCAACGGCCTGATGATCAACGCCCCGACCGAGGGCCAGGCGATCCAGATCCACACGTACCACTCGAAGGGCGACGACTACGCGGGCGCGGGCCGCCCGGCCTGACGAACCTGACGAACCCCGATCCTGGGATCCTCGAGCTCGGCCAGCACTTCCGTCACCTCGCTCACCGCGGCACCACCAGCCCCGATTCGTAGGCGAACACCACCAGCTGCGCCCGGTCGCGCGCGTGCAGCTTCGTCATGGCCCGGTTGACGTGCGTCTTCGCGGTGAGCGGACTGATCACCATCCGGGCGGCGATCTCCTCGTTCGACAACCCCCTCGCCACGAGCGTGACGGCTTCGCGTTCCCGGTTCGTCAGCTCCGTCAGCCCCGCGCCGGGGACGAGCGGCTGGGTCACGTACCGGTCGATCAGCTTGCGGGTGATCGACGGCGCCAGCAGCGCGTCGCCGCGAGCCGCGACGCGCACCGCGTGCAGGAAGTCCTCCGGCTGGATGTCCTTGACCAGGAACCCGGCCGCACCCGCGCGCAGCGCCTCGAAGACGTACTCGTCCAGGCCGTAGTTGGTCAGGATGACGACGTGCACCGCGGTCAGTGCCGGGTGCGCCGCGATGCGCCGGGTCGCCTCGATGCCGTCGACGCCGGGCATCTGGACGTCGACGAGCGCGATGTCCGGCAGGTGCGCCAGCGCGAGCCGCACCGCCTCGCCGCCGTCGCCCGCTTCGGCGACCACCTCGATGTCGTCTTCGACGTCGAGGAGCGCACGGAACCCGCTGCGGATCAGCGGCTGGTCGTCGGCCAGCAGGACGCGGATCACGTGGGGTCCACCGGCAGCTCGGCCTGGACGCTGAAGCCGCCTTCGCGGCGAGGCCCGGCCTGGAGCCGGCCACCCAGCGCCGTGACGCGCTCGCGCATCCCGGTCAGGCCGACGCCCGGCGCACTGTCCACGGTGGCCTGGCCGTCGTCGTCCACCCGGATGACCAGCGTGCCGGGCCGGTGGTCGATCCGGACCGACGCGGTGGCCGCGGCGGCGTGCCGGGCGACGTTGGTCAGCGACTCCTGGACGATCCGGTAGGCGGTCCGGCCGACCGCGGCCGGCACGGCGTCGCGCGGGCCCTCGACCGTCAGCTGCGCGTCGAGACCGGTGCTCCGGGCGCGGCGCACGAGGTCCGGGACGTCGTCGAGCCCGCGCGGCGGATCCTTGTCGTCGTCGCGCAACGCCTCCAAGGTCGCCCGCAGTTCCCGCGCCGCCTCGCGGCCGGCGTCGCGGATCGCCAGCAGCGCGTCGGGCACGTCTTCGCCGCGCTTGCGGGCCAGGTGGACGGCGACTTCGGCCTGCACCTTGATGACGGAGATCTGGTGGGTGAGCGAATCGTGCAGCTCCCGCGCGATGTGCAACCGTTCCTCGTCCGCGCGCCGCCGCGCGGTTTCCTCGCGGGTGCGCTCGGCTTCGTCGGCCCGGCGCTCGGCCTGGCGCAGCGCCTCCCCCGCCGCCCCGGCGGCGATCAGCCACGCGATCTGGAGAACGTCCCGCGACTGCGTGAACGCCGCACCGGTGCCGGCCACGCCCGAAGCCAGGAGCGCGAGCGGAACCGCGGCCAGCATGAGCACCGAAGCGACGACCGCGGCGATCCGGTGTCCCGCCCGGACGGCGGCGTACACGGCGAAGAGGTAGGCGACGACGGGCACTTCGAAGCCGGCGACCTGGTAGGCGAGCGCGCAGACCGCGGTCACGGCCAGCACGGCGATCGGCGCCCGGCGGCGCGCGGCCAGCGCCAGCCCCCCGGCGGCCAGTGCGGCGTACCCCAGCACGTCGAGGTCCGCCGGCGCGTGCGTTGCGGACAGCCCGGCGACCACCAGGGCCACCGCGACGCCGGCGGCGATCACCCCGTCGAGGATCTGCGCGCGGCTCACCCCTGAACCCTAACCGGGTGACCGCGCGACGAAGTCCCGCGCGAAGAGCATTTCCGGGCTACTGCGCCCGTGGTAGCCCGCCGGTTCCCTGCGGTGTCCGCGGCAGCGCGAAGTGTCTGCTCCGGCACAACGACGGGCGAGGGGTCCGGCGGACATGCTCTCGGAACACCCGAGAGAAGGAGCTGCTCATGAACGTCCACCTCGCCGCGGTCAGTGCCTACGACCTGACCCCGGGACGGCTCTGGTCCTTGATCGCCGTCGTCTTCGGAGTGGCCGGGGTGGTCGCGGGCGGGCTGGCACTGGCCCGCGGCCGGGGAGCCGTCGTGGCCTTGGCCGGCGGACTGGCCGCCGTCGTCATCGGCGGGTGGGTCGTGGCCGCCGCGAAGGGCGGGCCCGGCACCGGCTACGGGATCGTCGGGGGCTACGTGGACCTGGTGATCGGCGTGGCCGCCCTCGTCCTCGGCGGGCTGTCGATGGCCCGGTCGCGCGGTTTTGTCGGTGGTCGCC
>NZ_JBHVXZ010000051.1:0-19754 GCF_042881395.1 Amycolatopsis sp. NPDC058278
GCACGGCTCTGCCCTTCAAGGAAGAGCCGTGCGGCGGCCGAGGGATATAGAGCGAACGGGTGAATCCGTTCAGACCGTCGGGGCCGAGGTGTCCGCGGCCTTCACCCGTTCCAGCAGCAGCTGGGCGACGTCGCGCACGTCGACGTTCTCCGCCTTCTGCTCGCTCTGGCGCTGGACCAGGCCGTCCGTCAGCATCACGCGGCAGAACGGGCAGCCCGTCACGATCGTCTCCGCGTCCGTGGCGATCGCCTCGTCGACCCGCTCCAGGTTGATGCGCTTGCCGATCTGCTCCTCCATCCACATGCGGGCGCCGCCGGCGCCGCAGCAGAGGGCGCGATCCGCGTGACGGGGCATCTCGGCCAGCTCGGCGCCCGTCGCGCCGACCAGCTCGCGCGGTGGTGTGTAGACCTTGTTGTGGCGCCCGAGGTAGCAGGGGTCGTGGTAGGTGACCTTCGGGCCGTCCTCGACCGGCTTGACCGGGGTCAGCTGCCCGCCGCGGACCAGGCGGTTGAGCAGCTGCGTGTGGTGGACCACCTCGTAGTGGCCGTCCAGGTCCGGGTACTCGCGGCCGAGGGTGTTGAGGCAGTGCGGGCAGGTCGTGACGATCTTGCGCAGCCGCGGCTCGCGGCCCTCGAACACCGCGTTCAACGTTTCCGCCGTCTGCTGCGCCATCATCTGGAAGAGGAACTCGTTGCCCGCCCGGCGCGCCGGGTCACCGGTGCACGACTCCTCCTTGCCCAGCACCACGTACTTGACCCCGGCGATGTGCAGGAGCTCGGCCGTCGCGCGGACGGTCTTGCGCGCCTGGTCGTCGAACGCGCCGGCGCAGCCGACCCAGTAGACGTACTCGACGTCCTCGGCCAGCTCGCCGTCGAACACCGGGACGTCGAAGCCCAGGTCCTTGGTCCAGGCGAGGCGCTCGGCGTTGTTCTGGCCCCACGGGTTGCCCTTGGTCTCCAGGTTCTTGAACAGCCCGCCCAGCTCGGTCGGGAACGCCGACTCGATCATCACCTGGTAGCGGCGCATGTCGACGATGTGGTCGACGTGCTCGATGTCCACCGGGCACTGCTCGACGCACGCGCCGCACGTGGTGCACGACCAGAGCACGTCGGGATCGATGACGCCGCCGTCGTCCTCCGGCCCGACCAGCGGGCGCGCGCCCTCGTGCTCGGTGCCCGCGAGGATGTAGGGCGCTTCCTCGAACAGGTTGTCACGCAGGTTCATGATGACGAGCTTGGGTGACAACGGCTTCCCGGTGTTCCACGCCGGGCACTGCGACTGGCAGCGGCCGCACTCGGTGCACGTGGCGAAGTCGAGCATGCCCTTCCACGTGAAGTCGCCGATCTTGCCGCGGCCGAACGTGTCGTCCTCGCCCGGGTCCTCGAAGTCGATCGGCTTGCCCGCGGACTCCATCGGCAGCAGCGGTCCGAGCGCGTCCGGCAGGCGCTTCGCCGAGACGTTGATCGGCGCCACGAAGATGTGCAGGTGCTTGGAGTAGAGCACGATCGACAGGAACACCAGCATGACGCCGATGTGCAGGAGCAGGCCGACCGTCTCCAGCACCTCGGTCGTCGAGTGCCCGAGCGGTTCCAGGAGGTTCCCGACGCCGAGCGAGACGTACGCGCCGGAGTCGTAGGGGAAGTTGCCGGAGGCCGAAGAGGCGCCGCGGAAGAAGAACATCGTCCAGACGACGTTGAAGATCATGGCGAGGATCAGCCACGCGCCGCCGGTGTGCGAGCCGTAGAACCGCGACGCGCGATCCTTGCGCTCGGGGGCGTTCCGGATCCGGATCACGGCGAAGACGCCGAGCGAAACGGCCACGGCGACGGCGATGAAGTCCTGGAGGAAGCCGAGCACCGCCCAGTGGCCGATCCACGGGATGGCGAACTTCTCGTCGAACAACGCGCCGTACGCCTCGAGGTACACCGAAGCGAGGATCACGAAGCCCCAGAACGTGAAGAAGTGCGCCAGGCCGGGCACCGACCACTTCAGCAGCTTGCGCTGGCCGAACACCTCGCGCACCTGCGCGAAGACGCGGGCGCCGAGGTCGTCCGACCGCTTGGCGTCGGGCTGGCCCGCCTTGATCAGCCGGTACAGGAAGGCCACGCGCTTGCCGGCGACGGCGAGGCCGACGACGGTCATGAGCAGGCCGAGGATGAGACGAACGAGCACGAGTCCTCCGCGTCGTGATGGAAGGACCGGCTCAGTGCGAGCCGGTGTAGTACCGGCACGCCTTGCACGCGTACCGCATCTTCGCGATCCGCCAGTGCTTCCGGTACAGGTCGAGGTCGGGCGAGCGCCGGACGCCGAGGCGCTGGTAGCGCCCGGGCCGCCGGCCGGTTTCGTACTGCTCGGTCGCGCGGCCGAGGTGGGCGCGCCGCAGCACGCACCCCCGCGTCCGGCAGCGGCCGAGTGCGGTGCGGCAGAACCGGTGCAGCAGCACGAGATCGCCGGTCACTTCTTCGACCACGCCGTAGCCGGGGTGGTCACCCGGCCCGGCGAGCCGCACCGGCAGCCCGCAATACGCGCATTTGAGCGTGCAGGGAAGACAGCCGGTGAGGTGCCGGATCCGCAGTTCGCGCCGGTCTTCGGAGCCGGGTTCCCGAACGCGCGACGCCATCAGGCCTCCTGGAACCACTGTGATCGGCACCACTGTCTGCTACTGGAGGGTAATGAGGAGATCACTTCGTGCGACAGGACCGAACAGCCTAGTTTCCCTGCGCTGTTCGGTGTAATTTGCGAAGCAAGGGTCCCCTACTGTCCGCAGAACGGACGCTTAACACCGCGAATCGTACGTTCGGGCCTGCTGTGCGCTTCGTGTTCCCCGAGACAATCCGGGCATGACCTATTCCCCGGTCCCCTACCGTCCCGCCCGGCTGCCCGACGACGAAGCCATCGCCCGGACCGCCTCGCTGCGGCAGCGGATGGAAGCCCGGCGTTCGGTGCGGATGTTCTCCCCCGACCCGGTGCCCGAACGCGCGGTGCTCGACGCGATCGCGGTCGCCTCGACCGCGCCCAGCGGGGCGCACCAGCAGCCGTGGACGTTCGTCCTCGTCACGGATCCGGCGGTGCGCCGCCGGATCCGCGAAGCCGCCGAGGCCGAGGAACGGATTTCCTACGAAGGCCGCCTCGGCGACGAATGGCTCGCCGCGCTCCGGCCGCTCGGGACCGACGCGGAGAAGCCGCACCTGACGGACGCGCCGTACCTGATCGTCGTGTTCCAGCAGCGGTTCGCCCTCGACGACGACGGCGGTGTCCGCAAGCACTACTACGTCGACGAGTCGGTCGGCATCGCGGTCGGCATGCTGCTCACGGCGTTGCAGGTGGCGGGACTCGCGGCGCTGACGCACACGCCGTCACCGATGCGGTTCCTCGGGGAACTGCTGGGCCGCCCCCGCAACGAAAAGGCGTTCGCGGTGATCCCGGTCGGCTACCCGGCCGACGACTGCGTCGTGCCGGACCTGCGGCGCAAGCCCCTCGACGAGGTGCTCGTGCGGATCTGAGTCAGCAGGCGGGCAGGTCGCCCGGCGGATCGGGGAACGCCGGGCCCGACAGCAGGTCGGCGCCCCGGTCCCGCCACCACGCGGCTTCGGCCGGGGTCGCGAGGCCGGCGACCGACACCGACGCCCCGGCCGCGTGCGCCGCGTCGATCAGCGCCGACAGCGGCGCGGCCACCAGCGGGTGTTCGCGCTTGGCGGCCAGGTTCGCCGCGATCCGGACCGTGTGCGCCCGGAACTCCGTCAGGCACGAGACGTCGCCGAGGCCGTGGATCTCCGCCCGGACCCCGATTTCGCCCAGCACCTTGAAGTTGTCCGCCGCGTCCCCGGTCTCCGCGGCCAGGGCCGCGGCCGGGAAGCCGGGGCGCAGCCGGTCCGGCGCCAGGCCGGTGTCGCCCAGCACGCGGTGGATTTCGCCGACCAGCTCCGGATCCGCCGCCTGCTGCGGCGTCAGCTCGACGACCAGCGGCACGCCGATCCCGGCCGCCGCCAGCCGCTCGGCCGCGGTGCGCAGCAGCCAGGTGCCCAGCGGCAGCGCCAGGCCGGTCTCCGCGGCCAGCCGCACACACTTCTCGTGCGGCAGCACGCCTTCGGCCGGGTGGTTCCAGCGCAACCGCGCCTCGACGCCTTCGACCGAACCGCTCGTCGCCGACACCAGCACGCGGTAGCGGGCTTCGACCTCGCCGTTCTCCCACGCGCCCGCCATCGACGCGGCCAGGCCGAAGTCGTGCCGGTCGCGCCGGTCCAGCTCGCGGTCGAACAGGCCCCACTGGTTGCCCGTCCGCTGGGCGCGCCGCAGGGTCAGGTCCGACGCCTGGAGCAGCTCCGCGGGCGTGCTGTCGCGCGGCGGGCGGTGGACGACACCGATGGCGGCCGACACCGCGACCCCGTGCTGCCCGTCGACGTACTCCGCCTCGGCGAGCTCGTGGGTGATCCGGCGGACGAGCGTCACCACACCCGGGGTGTCCGCCGTGTTCTGCACCAGCACGCCGAATTCGTCGCCGCCGAGGCGCGCCACGAGTGCCTTCTCCGCTTCGAAGACCGTCTTCAGCTTGGCCGCGACCCCGCGCAGCACCCGGTCGCCGAGCTCCCGGCCGAGACCGCCGTTGATCTGCGAGAAGCCGTCGAGGTCGAGGTGGAACAGCGTGACCCCGCGCGCCGGATCCGCGTCGCGCAGCAAGGTTTCCAGGCGGGTGCTGAAGAACTGCCGGTTCGGCAGCCCGGTGAGGACGTCGTGCAGGGCCTGGTGACTCAGCCGCCGCTGCAGCAGTGACACCTCGGTGTCGTCGTCGACGATCGTGAGCAGCTGCCGGGGCGCGCCGACCGCGTCCCGGATCACCGACGCGGCGAACGTCGCCCACATCGGCTCGCCGTCCTTGCCGACCAGGCGGCGGCCGGCGCGCAGCCGGTGCAGCCGGCCGGCCACCAGCTCGCGGTAGCTCTCCCGCAACTGGTCGACGTCCTCGGGGTGGACCAGGTCGAACAGCGTCATCGCGGCGATCTCCGCCGGCGTGCGGTTGAGCGTCTTGGCCAGCGCCGCGTTCGCCCGCAGCACCCGGCCGTCCAGCTCGGTGAGCGCGACACCGCTGGCCGAGCCGGCGAACACCTCCTCGAACTGCGCGCGGGTGATGACCTGCTTCTGCCGCGTCTCCTGCTCGACCTTCAGCAGTGCGCGGCTGAGGCCCTCCTGCCGCTTCTGGATGTCTTCGCGCATCATCTCGCCGTAACCGGAACTGAGGGCGCCGAGCACCAGCACGACCCGCTCGGCCAGCCCGTCGACCCCGCGCAGTTCCGGTTCGCGCAGCAGCCCCTTGCCCAGCACCTCCAGGGTCCGGCGCAGGCTGTCGGCGCCGACGCACCGCAGCTCGACGAGCCGCCCACCCGCGCTCGCGGCCGCCTCGAGGTCCGGCGGATCGCTCGCCACCGCCGCGAACAGCCGCCCGGCCAGGCCGGTCAGCTCGCGGTCGATTTCCTCGGGCGTGTGCGGCAGGTAGGCCGTCGAGCTGATCAGGTAGCCCCATTTGCGCGCGAGTGCGCCGAGCCGTCCCGCCGCGCGATCGGCGGACGGCTTCTTCCGCGGGGCGTCGCCGCGGGGGTGGGGAGCAGTCACCTCAGGCTGTCCAAGGGTTCAGTGCACACCGTTCGGGTCAATCGATCTATCTTGGCCCGGAATTGTGCGACACGCACGGATTCAGTTACGTCCGATCGAGTGATAACCCTGTGGAGCGATCCCCAGGCGGTCATGTAGCCAAGAACGGGTGGCGTTGCGGTATTCGTTCGCGTTTTCGTGCAATGCCACGGAATGCCCCGCCCCCGGCAGTACATACATCGAGAGCTTCGACGGGTCGGTGTAATAGGGTGCTTCCTGCGCCCGCAGCACCGCCGCGTCGGAACAGTCGCGCAACGCGAGCACCCCGCAGAAAAGGGCGTCCTTTTCACCGACCACCTGGAAAACCGGTGCGGTGATTCCCCACGTGGCGGGCAACACGATGCCGAACAACGCGACCGTGCCCATCCCGGGGACCGAAACCTGGTCTTTCGTCGCCTCGTCGGCGGCGATCACGGCGGGGTCGGCGTCGCCCGCGGCGTAGAACAGCCCGGCCCGAGCTCCCGGCTTCGTCGTGAAGTACAGCGGGTCGCTGCCCAAGGTGCCCAGCCGGCCGTCGAGCAGCGCGGGCTGCAGGCCGAGTGCCGCACCGAGGGCGAGCACGGGCAGCGCGGGCAAGTGGGTGATGCCGGTGAGGACGACGCCGTCGACGTCGTGGTAGGTCGACGCCTCGACGGCGACGATCCCCGACCCGACCGAGTGCCCGACGATGACCACCTTCGCGAACCGGACCCCGCCGGCCCGGCCGGCGCGCAGGTGACCGACCACCTCGTGCATCGACTCGGCCGCGGCCCACGCCGACAGCGGCAGGCTCAGCGGCCGGCTGCTGCGCCCGGCACCGAGCTGGTCGGCGGCGAAGGTCGCGTAGCCGTGCGCGGCCATGTCCCGCTGGTAGGAATAGCGTGCCGGCTCGTAGGGCAGGTCCCAGTAGGCGCTGTTGTACGTCCCGCCGTGCACGAGCAGCTGGACGGTGTCCGGAGCGGCCCCGGCGGGCAGGCACAGCCGGCCGTGCACGACCGCGGGCGCTCCCGGTACCAGTGGTGGCAGACCGGGTCCGGTGACCGGCAGATCCGTGTCGCCGCAGGAGATCGCGGCGGCCTCCGCGGGCACCGCCGCGGTCAGCGAGGCGAACAGGACACCGCAGGCGAACAACGCCGACGTCAGCTTGAGCGGCCGTCTCAACCTCTACCCCGCCTTCCGTTCAGGACCCCGGAACACTACACCCGGTAGTGGAACCGGCACCGTCAGGTCCGGCGAGGCAGCACGGTCATCGGCAGCCGGTTCGGCTGCATCGTGGCCTTGATCTGCGCGTACACCTTCTTGCCCGGCACCGGGACCAGGCGCCACCGCGCGCCGATGGTCGCGGCCACGATGCCGATCTCCGTCGGCGCGAACACGTGTCCCGGGCACAGCCGCGCACCCGCGCCGAACGGGATGTAGGCCCCCTTCGGCAGTTCCGCGGCGCGGCCGGCCGCCCAGCGGTCCGGGTCGAATCGGTCCGGGTCGGGGAACCAGCGCGGATCGCGGTGCAGGGTGTGCTGGCTGACGGCGACCTCGCTGCCCGCGGGGATCGTCACCCCGCCGAGTTCGACGTCTTCCCGCGCGCGGCGCATGAGGATCAACGGCGGCGTGCGGCGGACGATCTCGTTGACGATCTGCTGCGTGTAGCCGAGATCGGGCAGATCCTCGAAGCGCGCGGGCCGGCCGTCGAGGACTTCGTCGACTTCGGCGTGGAACCGGCGTTCGACTTCCCTGTGCTGCCCCAGCTCGTGGAAGAACCAGGCCAGCGCGACGGCGGTGGTCTCGGCGCCGGTGGTCAGGATCGTGATGACCTCGTCGTGCACCTGGCGGTCGGACATGCCTTCGCCGGTCTCCTCGTCGCGGGCCAGCAGCAGCATCGAGAGCAGGTCTCCGTGGTCGGCGCCGTCTTCACGCGCTGCGACGACGGTCTCGCCGATCACCTCGCGCAGGCGCGCGGCCGCGGCGTCGAACCGCCGGTTCGGCGGGATCGGCAGCTTCTCGACGAACTTCGGGGAGAACGCCCGGATCAGCACGTACTTGAGCATGATCGGGATCGAGTGCCGGATTTCCGCCAGGGCTTCGGCACCCAGCGCGGTGGAGAACAGCGTCTGCCCGGCGATGGTCAGCACCAGGTCCTGCATCCGCCGGTCGAACTCGACGACTTCGCCGGGCCGCCACGAAGCCACCAGGTCGCCGGCCAGCTTCGTCATGGTGTTTTCGGCGTAGCCGGCGATCCGCGTGCGGCCGAAGGCGGGCATCACCAGCCGGCGCTGACGGCGGTTGAGCTCACCGTTCGAGGTGGCCAAGCCGTCGCCGAAGAGCGGGCGCATCTTGTCGAAGACCAGGCCCTTGTCGAACTTGTCGGCGTCGGTGGCCAGCACCTGCCAGGCCAGCTCCGGGGTGGTGACCACGTGCACCGGCAGCGGACCGAGCCGGATCTTGACGACATCTCCGTGCGCGGGCAGGGAAGTGAAGAACTCGAGCGGGTCGCGCAGCAGGGGCACCGTGTGCCCGAGCAGGGGCACCCGTCCGGGCACGGGACGCGGATTCGGCATGGCCTCGTCTCCTCGTGACCGGGCCACCTTAGCCGCGCCCCGGGCACCCGGAGCACGAGTCCACACGAACGGAGGAGAGGACTAAGCTGCGTCCCTTCAGCGTCCGCGAGGGTGGGAGGTCCCGTGACCGGAGAACTGAGCTGGGTGCCACCGGAGATCGACACCTCGGTGCCGAACCCGGCCCGGGTGTACGACTTCTGGCTCGACGGGGACCACAACTTCGCCGCCGACCGGGCGCTCGGGGAACAGATCCTGCAGATCATGCCCGGCATCCGCGACGCCGCCCGGCTCAACCGCGCCTTCCTGCGCCGCGCCGCGCGGTACATGGTGGCGGCCGGGGTCCGGCAGTTCCTCGACGTCGGCTCCGGCATCCCGACCGTCGGGAACCTGCACGAGATCGTCCAGCAGGCCGACCCGGCGTGCCGGGTGGTGTACGTCGACCGCGAGCCGGTCGCCGTCGCCCACAGCGAGCTGCTGCTGCAGGGCAACGACAACTGCGCGGTGCTCCAGGCCGACCTGCGCGACGTCAACGACATCTTCGACGCCGAGCCGGCCCGCCGGCTGCTCGACCCCGGGCAGCCGACCGGCGTGTTCATGTTGCTGCTGCTGCACTTCGTGCCCGATTCCTGGGACCCGACCGGCATCCTGGCCCGCTACCGCGACCGCCTCGCGCCGGGCAGTTTCCTGGCCCTCACCCACGTGGCGGCGGACTCCGGGTCGGCGGGCCTCGACGAAGCGATCGAGGTGTACACGAGCAAGCAGAACCAGCAGAACCGCCCGTTCCCGCGCACGCACGACCAGGTGCTCCGGTTCTTCGAGGGCTTCGACCTGGTCGAACCGGGCCTGGTCGGCTGCGCGATGTGGAACCCCGAGGGCGTCGGCGACATGTCCGACAGCCCGGCGGTCAACTCCCTCCCGTACGCCGGCGTGGGCCGGAAACCGTAGGTCTCCGCGCTTCCGGCGCACCGGCCGCCCGGCCGGAGCCGGGCGGCCGTGCGGATCACCTCAGCGAGAACGTCGCCAGGTTCACCGGCCCGTCGAACGTCAGGTACACGTCGTGCCGGCCGCTCGCCTTCGCCAATGCCGCGGTCGCCGTCGCGTATGCGTACCGGTCGCCGGTCGAGGGAACCGGGACCGTGCCCAGCACGCGGCCGGACGGCGAGTCGAGGCGGACCGTGATCTTCGTCGTGCCGGCCTCCGCCTTGGACACCGACGCCGTGAACTTCTGCGGGCCGCCCAGTGCGACGTCCTTGAACGCCAGCCAGCTGCCGGCGGTCGCCGCGACGGACGTGCCCGCCACCTTCGCCGTGTCCGTCAGCGTCGTTCCCTGGTAGGCGTCGAAGTTCTCCGCCTGCGTCGTGTGGGTCAGGTCCCGGGCCGGGATCCGCTCCCCCGCGACGTAGGCCGGCCGTGAGCCGGCCACGTCGGTGGCGTTGCGGCCGACCGAGAAGTCGTAGACCCCGCTCTCCACCACGGACTTCCCGCGCGTGACGTCCCAGAAGGCCAGGTCCGCCACCGGCACGTCGAACCGCACCGTGCGGGTTTCCTTCGGCGCCAGGGTGAGCTTCGAGAAGTCACGCAGCTGCTTCACCGGCTGCTGGACGCGGGACTGCCGCGCGCTCGAGTAGAGCTGGACGACGTCGGACCCGGTGCGGGCGCCGGTGTTCGTCACGTCGACGCTCACCTGGACCTTCCCACCGGACTGGGACACGCGCACGCCGTCGTAGCGGAAGCTGGTGTAGCTGAGCCCGTAGCCGAACGGGAACAGCGGCTTCCCGCGGTAGTACTGGTACGTCATCCCGGTCTTGGCGATGTCGTAGTCGAGGATGCCCGGCAGCCCCGCGTCGGAGGCGTACCAGGTCTGGGTGAGCCGCCCGCTCGGGTCCTTGTCGCCGAAGAGCACGTCGGCGACGGCGTGCCCGGTTTCCTGCCCGGCGTGGCTGGTCCACAGGATGCCGGGCACCGACAGCGTGTCCCAGCCGGTCGTCGGGTAGCTGTTCTCCACCACGACGACGGTGTGCGGGTTCGCCTTCTGCACCGCCTCGATCAGCGCGCGCTGCGCCGGGGCGAGCTCGGTGCTCGTGCGGTCGTTCGCCTCGCGGCCGTTGATGAACGGCATGCTGCCGACCACGACGACGGCGGTGTCCGCGTCCTTGGCCGCGGCGACCGCGCTGCCGACACCGCTGGTCAGCACGTCCCGGCCGAACTTCGTCGCGTGCGCGGCGTCCGGGGCCGAGATCGTCAGTACCCCGTCGGCGCCGACGACGGCGAACTTGTTCGGGCCGAACCACGGCTCGTTCACCTCGTTGCCGGCGTACTCGAGCACGTAGCTGCCGTCCGGCTGCGCGTCCAGCTTCAGCTGCTGCTGCACGTACCAGCCCGCCGGCTGGTCGACGTCGTTCACCAGGGCGCCACCGGAGTAGCTGAGGAACTTGCCGTTCGCGGCGGCCCGCAGCGTGTTCTTGCCCGCGCCCCAGTCGTAGACGTCGAAGGATTCGGCGGTGCCCGCGACGGTCCCGCCCGCGGTCACCTTGCCGGTGGTGGCGGGCGCCGTGAGGTACTTGCCGGTCGAGAGGTCCTTCAGCGCGATCCGGTCCACGCCTTCGGACGACGCGACCGTGCCCGCCGAGCCGAGCCGCTCCTTGATGCCCTGCACCGGGGTGACCTTGTACTGCATCGCGCCGGCGTACCAGTCTTCGTACAGCGTGTTCGAGAGCGGGCCGACGACCGCGATCTTCTTGTTCTTCGCCGGGTTCAGCGGCAGCGCGTTGCCGTTGTTGCGCAGCAGCACGATCTGCTCGTCGGCGGTCTTGCGCGCCAGCGCCTGGTGCTCCGGCGAGTTGATGACGGCCGGGGTGATCTTCGCGTAGGGGTTGCGTCCCGGCGGGTCGAACTCGCCGAGCCGGAACCGCAACGAAAGCAGGTGGCGGTCGGCGTTTTCGACGTCGGCCATGGTCAGCAGGCCCTTGCTCAGGGCCTCCTTGACCGCGGCGGTGGTGATCGAGCCGTCGGTGTCGTTGTCGGTGAAGCTGTCGAGCCCCGCCTTGATCGCCGCCGCGTCCCCTTCGGCCTTGGTGGCGTAGTACTTCTCCGAGTTGACCAGGTTGGACGGCGCGCCGGCGTCGCTGACGACGGCGATGTCCTGCGGCGCCCACTTCCGCAGCGCGCCGTCGAGGTCCGGGCTCACGTGGTTGGGGCGGCCGTTGACCAGGTTGTACGACGGCATGACGGCGTTGGCCGCGCCCGCCTGCAGCGGGATCTTGAACGCCTGCTCGTCGTAGTCGTGCAGGATCTTCGGCGGCACCGAGGAGTTGCTGGTGTCGCGGTTGACCTCGTTGTTGTAGGCGAGGAAGTGCTTCAGCGTCGGGGCGGCCTGCAGGTACCGGGGGTCGTCACCCTGCATGCCACGGCCGTAGGCGGTCGCGAGCTCGCCGGTGAGGTGCGGGTCCTCGGAGTAGCCCTCCTCGTTGCGGCCCCACCGCGGGTCACGCAGCAGGTTCACCACCGGCGCCCACAGGTTGAGGCCCCACAGCGTCGGGTTGCGGACGTTGAAGCCGCGGGCCTCCTGCCCGACGGCCGCGCCCACCTGCTTCACCAGCGCCGGGTTCCAGGTGGTGGCCAGGCCGATGGCCTGCGGGAACACGGTGCCGTCGGCCTTGACGACGGCACCTTTGTTGTCGTAGTCGGTCGACCAGGCGACGCCGTGCAGGGCTTCGGTGCCGGTCTTGAAGACCCCGATGCCGAGCCGCGGGATGGCCGGCTCGTACTGGTGCAGCAGCGAGATCTTCTCGTCCGCCGTCAACCGGGACAGCAGGTCGTCGATCCGCGTGGCCAGGGGCAGTGACGGATCGCGGAAGGGTGGTGGCGGTGCCGCGAGCGCCGGCGACGAAGCCAGCAGCAGGGTCGCGGCCACCGCCGGGAACAGGGCACGGCGGATGAGGGACAAGCGCACGGACGGCCTCCGAATCGTCGAATCGTTTCGACGGCGTGGCGCGGAACATTCGCGTCGAACGGCGGGGAACCCGACGACTATTACAGCCGCGTGAGCGCGCGGTCAAGAGTCGCTGGGAACGCTCCCAGACCCTTCGACGGGATGCCGTCGCGGCGGCGCTGAGCTGCAAAAAGAACGTTCAACAGGGACTTTCGATAATTTCGACGAAGGCGCCTGTTGTCGAATAACCGTCGAATACCGGCAAACGGCGAATGATGCTTGTGTTTCGGGCGGGTGTCACTTACCTTCGTGCCATCGTCGATGCGCTTCGACACCGAACTCCCGTCCATCCCCTCCCCGTCCCCAGGAGGCCGCCCGTGGTCACGATCAACGACGTCGCCAACGCGGCCGGGGTCGCTCCCAGCACGGTGTCGTACGTGATCAGCGGCAAACGCTCGATTTCGCCGAAGACCCGGCGGCTGGTCGAGGACAGCATCCGCAAGCTCGGCTACCACCCGCACGCCGGGGCGCGGGCGCTGGCCAGCAGCAAGACCAACGTGCTCGCGCTGGTCGTGCCGCTGCGCACGGACCTCAACGTCGCCGTCGTGATGGAGTTCGTCGCCTCGGCGGTCACCGCGGCCCGCGCGCACGACCACGACCTGCTGCTGCTCACCAAGGACGAGGGACCCGCCGCGCTGCAGCGGGTGGCGTCCTCGGCGATCGCCGACGCCCTGATGGTGATGGACGTCGAAACCGCCGACCCGCGGGTGCCGATGCTGCTGGCCCTCGACCTGCCGGTGGTGCTCATCGGCGTGCCCGACCACCCGGCCGGGCTGAGCTGCGTCGACCTCGACTTCACCGCGGCGGCCTCGGCCTGCGTCGCGCACCTGGCCGAGCTCGGCCACCGCTCGATCGCGCTGATCGGCCCGTCCCCGGCCGTCTACCGGCGCGGCACGAGTTACGCGACGCGGTTCCTCCGTGGCTTCGACGAAGCCACGAAGAGCCGTGACCTGCGTGCGGCCTCGCACGCGTGCGCCCACTCCTACGAGGCGGTGAGCGCCTGCCTCGACGAGCTGCTCGCCGCCGAGCCCGGCCTGACCGGCCTGGTCGTGCACAACGAGGCCGTGCTGCCCGGGCTGCTGTCGGACCTGCGCCACCGCGGCCTGCGGGTGCCCGAGGACATCTCGGTCATCGCCGTGTGCCCGGACAGCATGGCCGAGCAGCACGTCGTCTCGCTGACCAACGTGGCCATCCCGGCCGAAGAGGTCGGCACCCAGGCCGTCGAAATGACCATGCGCCGGCTCGCCGGCCACACCACCCCGGAGGTCCGGCTGCTCGGACCCCGCCTGACCCGGCGCGAAAGCACCGCGCCGCCGCGTACCTAAACCGGTTCTGCTCCGCCGCCGAAGGAGAATCACCATGCCCGTAGTCCGTCGCGCCCTCGTCCTCACCGCGAGCGCCACGAGTGCCGCGCTGCTGGCCGCCTGCAGTCCCAGCCCGGCCCCGTCCGCACCCGGCGGCGCCGATGCCCCGGCCGCCACGTCGATCACCGAACTCGACTACTACGCCGACGAGCAGGGGTCCGCCGCCTGGCAGAAGATCCTCGACACCTGCGCCACGCAGACCGGGATCAAGATCGAGCGCCAGAAGGTGCCGACAGCCCAGATGCTGCCGAAGGTCCTGCAGGGCGCCAGCTCGAAGACGCTGCCGAACCTGCTCTTCACCGACAACCCGACGCTGCAGCAGGTCGCCGCCACCGGCGCGCTGACCCCGCTGACCGACTACGGGATCACCACCGACGGCTACTACCCGGGCATCGCCAAGGCCGGCACCTACCAGGACAAGCTGTACGGCGTCGCCCCGGGCGTCAACGGCCTCGCGCTGATCTACAACAAGGACCTCCTGCAGGCCGCGGGCGTCGAGCCGCCGAAGACGTGGGACGAGCTGAAGACCGCCGCGGCGAAGCTGACCAAGGACGGCAAGTACGGCCTCTCCTTCTCCGCCATCTCGTCGGAAGAGGGCACCTGGCAGTTCCTGCCGTTCTTCTGGAGCAACGGCGCCGAACTGTCGCAATTGGACTCGCCGCAGGCGACGCAGGCGCTGCAGTACGTCACCGACCTGGTGAACTCCGGTTCGGCGTCGAAGTCCGTGGTGACCTGGAGCCAGAACGACGTCGCCGACCAGTTCGTCAGCGGCAACACGGCGATGATGATCAACGGGTCGTGGAACATCGCCCGGCTCGACGAGCAGAAGTCGCTGCACTACGGCGTCGTCCCGATCCCGGTGCCGCAGGCCGGCGGCAAGCCCGTGGTCGCGCTCGGCGGTGAGGTCGGCGCCGTGCCGGTGACCAGCGGGCCCGCCCAGCAGGCGGCCGGCAAGGTGCTCTCCTGCATCCTCTCCGAGCCGACGATGCTCGAGTGGAGCAAGGCACACGCCTACATCCCGTCGAAGACGGCCGTGGCCCAGAAGTTCGGCACCGAGCAGCCGTCGATGCAGGCGTTCGTCGACGAGGTCGGCACGGCCCGCTCCCGCACCGCCGAACTCGGCGAGAAGTACCCGAAGGTCTCGCAGGCGCTGGCCGATGCGCTCCAGGCGGCGCTGACCGGGAAGACCCCGGTCGACCAGGCCCTCAAGGCCGCCCAGCAGGCGAGCGGCTCGTGACGGTCGCCACCGCCCCGAGGGTCTCGGCCTCACCCCGCGCGAGCCGGAGGTCCCGCCGGGACAGCCGGTTCGCCGCGTGGGCGTTCCTGCTGCCCGCGGCGGCCTACGTCGTCGTGTTCTTCGGCTATCCCCTGGCCGCGAACCTGGTGATGAGCACGCAGAACTACACGGTGAAGTCGTTCTACACCGGCGAAGCACCCTTCGTCGGCATCGAGAACTACTCCGCCGTGCTGAGCAATCCGCTGTTCTCGACCGCCGCGCTCAACACGGTGCTGTTCACCGCCGGGTCGATCGTCTTCCAGTTCGGCATCGGCCTGGCGCTCGCGGTGTTCTTCAACGGCCGGTTCCTCGGCAGCGCGCTGCTGCGGTCGCTGCTCCTGCTGCCGTGGCTGCTGCCGCTGGTGGTCAGCGGCGCGGTCTGGCGGTGGATGTTCGACCAGGACCACGGCGTGCTCAACGCGGGCCTGCGGTTCCTGGGGTTCGACGCGGTGCCGTGGCTGAGCAGCACGAGCTGGGCGCTGCCGGCGGTGATCATCACCAACATCTGGATCGGCATCCCGTTCAACCTGGTGATCCTGCACGGCGGGCTGCGCGCGATCCCGGCGTCGCTCTACGAGGCCGCGGCCCTGGACGGCGCCGGTGCGTGGCAGCGGTTCCGGCACGTCACCTGGCCGCTGCTGCGGCCGGTCACCGGGATCGTGCTCATGCTCGGGCTGGTCTACACGATCAAGGTGTTCGACGTGATCATGGTCGTCACCGGCGGCGGACCGGCCGGCTCGACCCAGACGCTCACCACGTGGTCCTACCGGCTGTCCTTCCAGGACTTCGCGTTCGGGCAGGGCGCCGCGGTCGGCAACGTCCTCATCGTGGTGGCGACGGTCTTCGGGCTGCTGTACCTGCGTTCGGCGAAGGCGACCCTGGCGGAGGCGGCATGAAGACGGCGAACTGGCCGCGGACGGTGGCCGGCGTGCTGATCGTGGCGGTGCTGCTGTTCCCGCTGTACTGGATGGTCAACGCGTCGCTGCAGCCCAGCGGCGCGCTGCTGCGCCCGGACCCCGCGTTCTTCCCCGTCGGCGGCACGCTGGACGGCTACCGCAAGGCCCTCTCGACGCAGGGACCGAACCTGCTCTCCAGCGTCGTCGTCGCGCTCGGCACGGTGCTCGTCTCGCTGCTGGTGGCGGCGCCCGCGTCGTACGCGCTGGCCCAGCTGAAGGTGCGCGGCGGCCCGGCGCTGGTGTTCGTGCTGCTCATCGTGCAGATGATCCCGGGCATCGTGATGGCCAACGCGCTCTACACCGTGTTCAGCAACCTCGGCCTGATCGACAACTACCTCGGGCTCGTGCTCGCCGACTCCACCGCGACCATCCCGTTCGCCATCCTGCTGCTGCGGGCGTTCATGATCTCCGTGCCGAAGGAGCTGACCGAAGCGTCCCGGGTGGACGGTGCCGGGTACTGGCGCACCTTCGGCTCGATCATCCTGCCGGTCAGCCGCAACGCGCTGGTCACCGCCGGGCTGTTCTCGTTCCTGTTCGCCTGGGCGGACTTCCTGTTCGCCGTCACCCTGACCACCGGGCAGTCGTTCGAACCCATCACCGTGGGCATCTACCGGTTCGTCGGCAACCAGTCCGCCGACTGGAACGGGATCATGGCCACCGCCGTCCTCGCCGCGATCCCCGCGGCCGTCCTGCTCGTCGTCGCCCAGCGCTACGTCGTCGCCGGGCTGACCAGCGGCGCCGTCAAAGACTAGTTTTCCCAAGGAGACCTCGTGATCGCCACGACCGAAGACGGCCGCTCGCTCGAAGTCAGCGTGCGGCACGAGGTGTTGCGCATCGAGCCGTGGGGCGCCGACAGCCTGCGCGTGCGCGCCGGCCGGCACCGCATCCTCGACGACGTCCCGGGTGCGCTGCTGCCCGCGAAGCCGTCGGCCGCCACCGCGGAGACCGACGGGCGGCACGGCCGGGTGGTCAACGGCGCGCTCACCGCGATCGTCGAGATCGCCGACACCGACACCGGCATCGACGCGCAGCTGCGGTTCGTCCGCACGGACACCGGCGAGGAGCTGCTCGCCGAGCAGCGCGCGCACTTCTGGTGGCCCGGCGCGCGGCTGTTCATGCCCTCGCGCAACGGCTACGGCCGGCTGGAACAGCGCTTCAGCGCCTACGACGACGAGCGGATCTACGGGCTCGGGCAGCACACGCACGGCCGGCTCGACCAGAAGGGCCTCGTGCTCGACCTGGTGCAGCGCAACGCCGAGGTGTCGGTGCCGTTCCTGCTCTCCAGCCGCGGCTACGGGTTCCTGTGGAACAGCCCCGCCGTCGGCCGGGTCGAACTGGCCGCCAACGGCACCCGCTGGGTCGCCGACGACGCGCGTCAGCTCGACTACTGGGTCACCACCGGCGACGGTCCGCGCCAGATCCTCGGCCACTACGCCGACGCGACCGGCCACGCGCCGATGCTGCCGGAGTGGGCGGCCGGGTTCTGGCAGTCGAAGCTGCGCTACCGCACGCAGGAAGAGCTGCTTTCCGTCGCGCGGGAGTACCACGAACGCGGGCTGCCGCTGTCGGTGATCGTGGCGGACTTCTTCCACTGGACGCACCTGGGCGACTGGAAGTTCGATCCGGCCGAGTGGCCCGACCCGGCCGGGCTGGTGCGCGAGCTCGCCGAACTCGGCGTCAAGCTGATGGTCTCGGTGTGGCCGTCGGTGAACCCGCTCTCGGAGAACTACCGCGAGCTGCACGAACAGGGTCTGCTGGTGGCCGCCGAGAGCGGCGTCCCGGCGCACGCGCCGTGGAAGGACAAGGGGTTCGGCGTCGAAATGCCGGTGGCGTTCTACGACGCGACCAACCCCGAGGCGCGGCGGTTCGTCTGGAGCAAGGTCAAGGAGAACTACTACGACCTGGGCGTGCGCGCGTGGTGGCTGGACGGCGACGAGCCGGAGATCCAGCCCGGCCACCCGCACAACCTCGGCTTCCACGCCGGCCCGGGTGCCGAGGTGTTCAACCTCTACCCGCAGGTCAACGCGCAGACGTTCCACGACGGCATCCGCGCCGAGGGCGACGACGAAGTGGTGCTGCTGTCCCGCTCGGCGTGGGCGGGCAGCCAGCGCTTCGGGGCGGCGCTCTGGTCGGGTGACGTCGGGGCGACGTGGGCGTCGCTGCGCGCGCAGGTCCGGGCCGGGCTGAACGTGGCACTGGCCGGAATCCCCTGGTGGACGACGGACATCGGCGGCTTCCACGGCGGCGACCCGGAGTCGCCGGAGTACCGGGAGCTGATGGTCCGCTGGTTCTCCTACGGGGTGTTCTGCCCGCTGTTCCGCCTGCACGGCTTCCGCGACCCGCGCCCGGCGTTCGGGCCGGAGATGACCGGCGGCCCGAACGAGGTCTGGTCGTTCGGCGAGCCGGCGTACGCGGCGATCACCGAGTCACTGCGGCTGCGGGAGCGGCTGCGGCCGTACCTGATGGAGCAGATGCGGGTGGCCCACGAGCAGGGCGTCCCCCCGATGCGGCCGGTGTTCGTCGACTTCCCGGCCGACCCGGCCGCCTGGGACGTGGACGACCAGTTCCTGCTCGGGCCGGACGTGCTGGTGGCACCGGTGCTCGAACCCGGCGTCACCGCGCGGACGGTGTACCTGCCGGCGGGGGCGACGTGGACGGACGCGGTGACCGGCGCCCGGTACGAAGGCGGCGACCGGATCGAGGCGGCGGCGCCGCCGGAGCGGATCCCGGTGTTCCTCCGCGACGGGGCTGACCTGCCGATCCGCGCGGAGTAGCTCACTCCGCCCGCAGCTCGGCCCATCGTTGCGGCTCGGGCTCACCCGGTGCCCAGCCCGGCGGCCAGGTCCGGACGACGCGCGCATCCGTCCGGACCTGGGCTCCGGTGAAGTCGAACCCGCCCGCCGTCACGGCCGTGAAGTCCGCGTGGCCGCTGAAGCGGGCTCGGGTGAAAAGAGCCCCGGCGGCGAACCGGCTGCCGGAGAACAGCGTGCGGGCGGCGAACCTGGTCGCCTCGAACGAGACCTCGTCGCCGAAGGTCGCCGAGGTGAAGTCCGTGCGGGCCGAGAACCGGGCGGCGTCGAACCACGTCGGGCCGCGGGCGGTGACGCCGGCGAAGTCGGCGGTGCCGGTGAAGGTCGCGTTCTCGAAGTCGGCGCCCGTCTCGAACCGTGCGCCGGCGAAGAAGGCGTGGCGGGCGAAGCACGATCCTTCGAAGCTCACCAAACCGGTGAAGACCGCCTCGCCGAAGTGGGCGTCGCCGGCGAACCGCACGGCGTGGAAGCGTGCGTCGCGGACTTCGCAGCCGCGCAGGTCGACGGCGTGGAGCACGAGGCGGTCCAGCTCGAGGTCCATCCCGGGCCAGAACCGCGGGGACCCCGGGCGCAAGCGTGGCACCAGGAGCCGCCACAGCTCGGCCTGCCACGCCGGCGGGTCCGGCCACTCGTACCGGAATCCGGCGAGGATCTCGCCGACGCACTCCTGGCGGCGCGTGGGGTCACCGTCGGCGAACCCGGCGAAGGAGGCGAGCGCGGCCAGCCGGGCGGTGTGGTCGTCGGCCAGCAGGCGGGCCGCGACCTCCTCGGGGACCGGCTCCGGCGGCGCCGACGGGGTCAGCACCTCGGCGGGCCGGTCGCGGCGCAGGAGCAGCCACGCCGTGACCGCCCCGGACACGGCGCCGATCAACGCCAGGACCGCGAACGGCGTGACAGTGGACATACCCGGAATTGTCCCGGCCACGGCCAGCGAATTAAAAAGGACCGGTGAGTCCGAAGTCGACCCCGAAGGGCGCCGCGGCGCGGCAGCGGATCATCGAAGACGCAAGAGCCGGCTCTTCCCCTACTTCCCGGACGGCAAGGACGAGCTCCTGCTCTAAGCGGCGCTCGACGTCGGCATCGGGAACCTGCGGGCGAGGGGGTGACGCGGACCCCCGTTCACGCCCCCCGCCTCAGGAGGCATATGAATATGGGATGAAAGAATAAACCAGCTGAA
>NZ_JBHVXZ010000051.1:19764-66157 GCF_042881395.1 Amycolatopsis sp. NPDC058278
GACTTGATCCTGCTATACGCGGCGTTCGAGGTGGGCATCGGTAACCTGCGGGGGAGGGGGAACCGGTGACCCCGGTTCCCGCTCCCGGGATCAGGCGGACTTGATCGCGGAGATCTCGAACTCCAGCGTGACCTTGTCGCTCACCAGCACGCCGCCGGTCTCGAGCGCGGCGTTCCAGGTGATGCCGTAGTCCTTGCGGCTGATCGTGGTGGAGCCCTCGAAGCCGATCCGGTCGTTGCCGAACGGGTCCTTCGCGGAGCCCTCGAACTCGAACGGGACGGTCACCGAGCGGGTGACGTCCTTGATGGTCAGGTCGCCGGTGACGTCGAAGCTGGTGTCGCCGGTCTGCTTGATCTCGGTCGAGGTGAAGGTGATCTGCGGGTATTCGTCCATCGACAGGAAGTCGTTGCTCTTCAGGTGCCCGTCGCGGTCGGCGTTGCGGGTGTCGATGCTGTGGGCCTGGATGGTCACCTGGACGCTCGACTTCTCCGGCGCGTCGCCGTCGATGGTCGCGGCGCCGGTGAACTCGTTGAAGCTGCCGCGCACCTTGGTCACCATGGCGTGCCGGGCGACGAACCCGATCCGCGAGTGGGCGGCGTCGAGGGTGTATTCGCCGGTCAGCTGGGGGTAGGTGGTCGCGCTGGTCATCGCTGTTCTTCTCTCCTCGTGGTGGCGCCCCCCTGTGATTGAGGGTTCAACGACACTGTACTCACTTTGGCTGGTTGCGCAAGCAAGCTTTCGGTAGAGTCGCCGGTATGGGTGAACTGTCCGCGCTCGACCCCGACGAAACCGCGTTCTGGCGGCCGCTGATGCGCATCATGACCGCGCTGCCGCGAGCGCTCGAAGACCAGTTCCTGCCCGATACCGGGCTCGCGATCACCGACTACGGGGTGCTGGTCGCGCTGTCCGAAGCCCCGGATCACCTCCTCCGCATCTCGGCGCTGGCCGCGACCACGGGGCTGTCGCTGAGCCGGATCAGCCGGGTCGTCGACGACCTGACGCGCCGCGGCCTGGTCGAGAAGCGCCGCTGCGCGGAGGACGGCCGCGCGTCCAACGCCGTGCTGACCGAGGCGGGATTGGCCAGACTGGAGGCGGCCTACCCGGGCCACCTCGCCCGCGTGCGGGCGTCGGTGTTCGACCACCTGAGCGCCGAGGACATCCGCACGGCCGGGCCGGTGCTGGCCCGGCTGGCCGCGGCACTGGACGCCGCTCCCCCGACCGACGACTGCTGAGGACGCCGATGACCGACAAGGGCGAGTACAAGCGCGACCTGAACTACCTGCCGGACCGCGTCACGGCCGACGGCCGCGACGGCTGGCCGGTCGAGCCGGACCGCTACCGGCTGGTGGTGGCGCGGGCGTGCCCGTGGGCCAACCGCGCGGTGATCGTGCGCCGGCTGCTGGGCCTCGAGCCGGTCCTGTCGATGGGCATCGCGGGCCCGGTGCACGACGAGCGCAGCTGGAGCTTCGACCTCGATCCGGACGGGCGCGACCCGGTCCTCGGCATCGAGCGCCTCCAGGAGGCGTTCTTCAAGCGCGACCCGGACTACCCGCGCGGTATCACGGTGCCGGCGTTCGTCGACATCCCGAGCGGCCAGGTCGTCACGAACGACTTCGCGCAGATGACGCTGGACATGTCGACGGAGTGGACGGCGTACCACCGCTCCGGCGCGCCGGAGCTGTACCCGGAGAAGCTGCGGGACGAGATCGACGACGTGGCGCAGAAGGTGTTCACCGACGTCAACAACGCCGTGTACCAGTGCGGGTTCGCCCGGTCCCAGGAGGCGTACGAGCACTCGTACCGCAAGTTGTTCGCCCGGCTCGACTGGCTGTCGGAGCGGCTGGCGGACCAGCGGTACCTGGTGGGCGACACGATCACCGAAGCGGACATCCGGCTGTTCACGACGCTGGTGCGGTTCGACGCGGTGTACCACGGCCACTTCAAGTGCAACCGGCAGAAGCTCACCGAGCTGCCGGTGCTGTGGGCGTACACGCGCGACCTGTTCCAGACGCCGGGGTTCGGCGACACGATCGACTTCGCCCAGATCAAGGAGCACTACTACGTCGTGCACAAGAACGTGAACCCGACGGGGATCGTCCCGCTGGGCCCGGACGCGTCGGGCTGGCTCACCCCGCACGGCCGCGAAGAGCTGGGCGGCCGCCCGTTCGGCGACGGGACGCCGCCGGGGCCGCCGCCTGCCGGCGAGAGGGTGCCCGCGCTCTGAGATCTTGGCTACGGTGATCGCCATGGAACGCCTGCGCGATCGCCGAGTCCTGGTCACCGGCGCCGGTTCCGGCATCGGCCGGGCCACCACGCTCCGCCTGATGGAGGAGGGTGCCCAGGTCATCGGCACCGACGTCTCCGAAGAGGGCCTGTTCGGCACCCAGGAAGCCGCGCGCATCGGCGGCCTGACGACGTACGTCATGGACGTGGCCGACGAGGCATCGGTGGAATTCGGGGTGAAGTCGGCGGTCGACGTGCTCGGCGGCCTCGACGTCCTGGTCAACGCGGCCGGGATCCTGCTGGCGTCGCACACGCACGAGACGTCGCTGGAGCTGTGGAACCGGGTGCTGGCGGTGAACCTGACGGGCACGTTCCTGGTGACGCGCGCGGCCCTGCCGTCGCTGCTGGCGTCGGACAACGGCGTGGTGGTGAACTTCAGTTCGACATCGGCGTCGTTCGCCCACCCGTACATGGCGGCGTACAGCGCGAGCAAGGGCGGCATCCAGGCGTTCACGCACTCGCTGGCCCTGGAGTACGGCAAGCAGGGCCTGCGCGCGGTCAGCATCGCCCCGGGAAGCGTGAAGAGCGGCATCACGGACTCGGCGGCGAGCTGGCTGCCCCAGAACATCGACTTTTCCCTGTTCGGGCGCTTGCTGCCGCTCCTGCCGACGGAGTTGACGACGGAGGTGGGCAACGCGGTGGCGGGCCCGGAGACGGTGGCGGGAGTGGTGGCGATGCTGGCCTCGGACGACGGCAAGTTCATCACGGGCACGGAAATCCGCATCGACGGCGGCACGCACACCTGAGCCGCTTCGGCAACCTTGGTTTCCGGGGCGATCCGCGGCAAAGGCCGGCTCAGCGGGACCTGACGGCGGCGGCGTACCTCGTGGAGAGCACCTCGAGCCGCTCGGTCAGTTCCGGGGGTGACTCCACCTCGAACGGCACGTCGAGCATCCCGACGACGAACGCCACGATGTCCCACGAATCCGACGCCAGCTCCAGCCGGCAGCTCCGCGAGTCGATCGGTGTCACCTCGCCTTCGACGCGGTCCGCTACCGCCGTGGCCGGCGCGTGGAGCTTCAGCACCGCGCGGTAGGGCCTCATCTCCCGGCCCATCGTCCGGGTCAGGTACGCCGTGAGGTCGCCGTCCGGGGGGTCGCGGTGGGCGAACCGGGGTCCGTTGGGTGTGCGCAGGGACAGGCGGTCCGCGCGGAAGGTGCGCCAATCCGCGCGGCCGGTGTCCCAGCCGACCAGGTACCAGCGCCGTCCCCAGGACACCAGGCGATGGGGCTCCACCGTCCGGTGTGACGAGGTGCCGTCGTGGCTGACGTAGTCGAAGCGCAGCGTTTCGGCCGCGCGGATCGTCGCCGAAACCTGGGTGAGCACCGCCGCCGCCACCTCCGGGCCGCGCACCGGCAACGCCAGCATGCTCGCCTCCAGTGCCGCGACGCGGTGGCGCAGCCGGGATGGAAGGACCCGCGAAAGCTTGCTCAGCGCCCGCAGTGACGCCTCTTCCGAGCCGGACGTGTGCAGGGCGATCGTCACCGCGACGGCCTCGTCGTCGTCCAGCAGCAACGGGGGCAGCTCGGCCCCGGCGCCGAGCCGGTAACCGCCGGCCGGCCCCATCGCCGCGTGCACCGGGTAGCCGAGCGACCGCAGCCGGTCGACGTCGCGGCGCACTGTGCGCGTCGTCACGCCGAGGCGGTCCGCGAGCTCGGTACCCGGCCAGTCCCGGTGCGCCTGCAGCAGCGACAGCAGCCGGAGCAGCCGGCCGGAGGTTTCGCGCATTCCCGAAGACTGCCAGACGTCGAGGACCGAAGCTGTCCTACACAGGCGAGAGGGTCGCCCCATGGATCCTTTCCACCTCGACGTCCCCCAGCGAGACCTCGACGAGCTCCACGACCGCCTGGCCAAGACCCGCTGGCCGGGGGAGCTACCCGGCGCAGGCTGGGACTACGGCGTCAGCCAGCCCTACCTCGCCGAGCTCGCGGAGTACTGGCGAACGAACTTCGACTGGCGGGCCCAGGAAGCCCGGCTCAACGCCCACCCCCAGTTCACGACCACCATCGACGGCCAGCGCATCCACTTCCTGCACGTCCGCTCCCCCGAGCCCGGCGCCACCCCGCTGATCATGACCCACGGCTGGCCGAGCACGGTCGCCGACTTCCTCGACGTCCTCGGGCCGCTCACCGACCCCCGCGCCCACGGCGGCGCCCCGGAGGACGCCTTCCACGTGGTCGCGCCGTCGGTGCCCGGGTTCGCTTTCTCCGGCGCGACCGGAGCCCCGGGCTGGAACACGCGCCGGACCGCCCGGGCCTGGGCCGAGCTGATGCGGCGGCTCGGCTACGAACGCTACGGCGCCCAGGGCGGCGACTTCGGCAGCATCGTCTCCCCCGAGCTCGGCCGGGTCGCTCCCGAAGCGGTGCTGGGCGTGCACGTCAACGCCGTCGCCAACGCCGGGGTGCCGACCGCTCCCGGTGATCTCGACCGGCTGTCCGAAGAGGACCGGAAACGGGCGCGGGAGAACGAAACCTGGTGGTACGCCCACTCCGGCTACGCCACGCAGATGGCCACCCGCCCGCAGACCCTGGCCTACGCACTCAACGACTCGCCCGCCGGGCAGCTGGCCTGGAACCTCGAGTGGTTCGTCGACTGGGACCCCACGGCCACGAACCAGACGCCGGTGAGCCGGGACGCCATCCTGACGAACGTGACGATCTTCTGGCTCACCGGCACCGCCGGCTCGGCCGCACGCCTCTACCTGGAGGCCGGCCAGGACGGCTGGGGCGAGCGGCCCGCCCCCTCCGGCGTCCCGACCGCCGTGGCGAACTTCCGGGGCGACCACGCGCTCCGGGGGTTGGCCGAGCTGTCGAACACGGTGACGAGGTGGTCGGAGTACGACACCGGTGGGCACTTCGCGTCCCTTCAGGCGCCGGAAGTCCTGGTGGGCGACATCCGGGAATTCTTCCGAGAGCTCAAGGGCAGCGAGCGAGTCGGCCGGACGACCTCACCACTGTCTCCTGTGGACACGTGATGGTGCCGCTTCCGCCCGGTCGCCGTCGCGGCTTCGAGCACCGCGGCCGCAAAACCAGCCGCTTCGTCGTGCGGGTGGAACGACATCGGCTCGTCCGTGGCCACCTCAGAGCTCGCGGCGCCGCCGCCGGTCCACGGCGCCGTCGAGCAGCGGCCGCAGTTCCGCGACCACCGTGTCGAGCGGTGCGACGTCCTGGTGTGCCCTGGCCAGGACGATCGCGCCCTCGAGGGTGCTGAGCATCAGCACCGCCAGTGACGTGCTGCGGGCCGGGGGGACGCCCAGCTGCTCGAGGGTGGCAGCGACCGGGCGTTGCCAGCCGTCGAAGGCCTTGCCGACGGCTTCCCGCAGTTCGTCGCTGGTCGCGGCCGTGTCGGCGACCGTCGCCACCAGCGGGCAGCCCGCGTCGAAGCCCGCCGTCGTGAACTCGTCGCGCCACTGGGCCGCCATGGCCTCGAAGAGGTTGCCGGGGGTCGGGTCCGCGAGCTTCGCCGCGACGCGCGCCACCCGCCGGGCGGCGTAGTCGCCGGCCCAGGCGACGGCTTCGGCGATCAGCTGGTCCTTACCGCCGGGGAAGTAGTGCTGCAGGGACCCCCGCGGCGCTTCGGCGTGGGCGACCACGTCCCGCATGCCGGTCGCCCCGACACCGTGGATCCGCACCAGCTGCGCGGCGCTGAGCACCATCCGCTCGCGCGGTGCCCTGGTCATCGACCGCCTCCTTCATGACGTCCGTCATGGTAGCCCAGTCCGGCACGACCAGGGCGAAGTCCCGCTCGCCGCGCTCGTAGGCGGGCACCGGGCGGAAGCCTTGGCCCAGCAGGAGCGCCTCGGCTCCGGTGTTCCCGGCCCACACGGTGGCCCGCACGGTCCAGCCCGCCCAGCGCCCGGACGCCCACAGCCACCGGCTCAGCGCGCTGCCGATCCCCTGCCGCTGCCACGCGTCGGCGACGAGGATCCCAACCTCCGCCTCACCCGGGGTCTCGGAGACGAAGTTGAGCAGCCCCACCGGCGTGCCCCCGCGGTAGGCGAGCAGCGCGACGCCCGCCGGTGGCCCGGCGAGCAGAAACCGCTGGTAACGCTCGAAAACGTCGGCCGGGCGGGCGGATCCGCCCATCATGAACCGGCGCCGGAGGCTGTCGGGCGAGCAGGCCGCGACGACGGCGGCGACACGCTCGCGGTCCACGTCCTCTATGACAGTGGTCATAGTGCCATGAGAGCACACCAACCGGGAGAACACACTATGACCGCCGTCATAGATCACCGCGGCGGTTCGCCCGCAAGCGCGGCGGGTACGTTGCCGTGGCCGCGCTCCCCCACCGCGAAAGGCGCCCCCCGATGCAGCTCTACGCCGAACGGCCGATCCGCCGTACCGCCCAGCTCGTGAGCGATCTCCTGGCCGTGCTGCTCGTCGTCTTCGCGGTGTGGCTGGCGAACTCGGTGTACGACGAAGTCATGAAGCTGCGGGCGCCCGGGGACGGGCTCGTCGACGCCGGCACCGGCCTGCGCGGCACCTTCGACTCCGCGGCGAACTCCGCCGACGGGATCCCGCTCGTCGGGGACGCGCTCGCGAAGGCCCTCCACGGCGGTTCGGACGTCGGGACCAAGCTCACGGACGCGGGCCACTGGCAGATCGAAGCCGTCGAGAACCTGGCCTGGTGGATGGCGGCGATCATCATCGCGCTGCCGGTGCTGGCGCTGGTGGTGACCTGGCTCCCGCTGCGGTGGCGCTACACCCGCCGCGCCACGGCGGCCGCGCGCCTGCGGGCCCTCGGCGACGAAGGACTGGATCTGCTCGCGTTGCGGGCCCTGGCCACGCAGCCGTTGGGGCGCCTGGCTTCCGTCGGCGAGCCGGCCACCGGCTGGCGGGAGCGTGACCGGGACGTCATCGAGAAGCTCGCCGGGCACGAACTGGCCCGGCACGGGCTCGCCCCCTGAGCCGGAGGACTCCCCGCCGGGGCTCAGGACACCGGCGGGGAGATCTCCGCACTCCGCGGGCCGGAGAGCTCAGCCGACGGAGGGGCCCATCCCGAGGGACTGCGGCGTGCTGGCGTCCGGTGAGGGCTGGTGCAGGCCTTCGTCCAGCGGGCCGAACTCGGTCATCAGGGCCGCGCTGCCGCCCCACGGGGTCTGTTCCTCGGCGATCAGCGAGTTCGTCGTGAGCAGCAGGCCCGCGACCGAAGCGCCGTTCTGCACCGCCGAACGGCACACCCGCAACGGATCGACGACGCCCATCGAGACCATGTCGCCGTAGCGCTCGTGGAGCGCGTCGAAGCCCTCGTCGTCGCCCAGTTCCCGGGTCCGCGCGACGATCTCGTGGGCCGGGTGGCCCGCGTTGTGCGCGATCAGGAACGCCGGTTCGGCCAGGGCCCGCCGGACGATCTCGACACCGATCGCCTGGTCGCCCTCCAGCCCGAGGCCCTCCAACGCCTTCTCGGCGTGCAGCAGTGCCGCTCCCCCGCCGGCCACGATGCCCTCGGCCATCGCCGCCCGGGTCGCCGACAGGGCGTCCTCGACCCGGTGCTGCAGTTCCTTCAGCTCCGCCGGGGTGGCGGCGCCGACCCGGACGACCGCGACCTTGCCGGTCAGCGCCCCGATCCGCTCGGTCAGGACGTCCTCGTCGACGCCGAACTGCGCGCGCTCCAGCTCCGCCCGCAGCTGCCCGACCCGGAAATCGACCGCGGAAGGAGAACCCGCGCCGCCGACGATCGTGGTGCGGTTCTCGGTGACCCGGACCTGCTTGGCCCGGCCGAGGTGGTCGAGGGTCATCGTCTCCATCGTGAACCCGGACTGCCGCGAGAGCACCGCGCCGCCGACGATGGCCGCGAGGTCCTCCAGCTTGTGCAGCCGCCGGTCGCCGAAGCCGGGCGCGCGGACGGCGACCGACTGGAAGGTGCCGTTCATGTGGTTGTGCACCAGCATGGACAGCGCCGTGCCCTCGACCGTCTCGCCGATCACCACCAGCGGCCGGGGCGCGCGCATCACCTTGTCGAGCAGCGGCATCAGCTGCTGCACCTTGGTGATCTTCTCCGCGCACATCAGGATGTACGGGTCGTCGAGCACCGCTTCCAGCCGACCCGGGTCGGTGACCAGGTACGGCGAGAGGTAACCGTTGTCGAACTCGAACCCTTCGACGAACTCGACGCTCATCCCGATCGACGGCGACTCCTCGACGGTCACCACCCCGCCGTCGCCGACGGTGTGCAGGGCCTTCGCGATCACCGCGCCGACGGCGTCGTCGTCGTTGGCCGAGATCGCCGCCACCCGCGCGTAGTCCTGTTCGGACACCACCGGGTGGGCCTGCTTCTCCAGGTGCGCCACCAGCAGGCCGACCGCGTGGTCGATGCCGCGTTTGACGAGCACCGGATTGCCGCCGGCCGAGATGGCCCGCATCCCTTCGCGGACGATCGCCTGCGCGAGCACGGTGGCCGTGGTGGTGCCGTCGCCGACGACGTCGTTCGTCTTGATCGCCGCTTCCTTGACCAGCTGCGCGCCCATGTTCTCGAACTGGTTCTTCAGGTGGATCTCGCGGGCGATGGTGACGCCGTCGTTGGTGACCACCGGCGAGCCGGTGATCTTCTCGATGATCACGTTGCGGCCCTTGGGGCCGAGGGTGGACTTGACCGCTTCGGCCAGCTTGTCGACGCCCGCCAGCAGCAGGTCGCGGGCGTCCGGGCCGAACCGCAGTTCCTTCGCCATGTGCGGTGCTCCTAGGGGGTGAGGATGGCCCGGCCGCGCACGCGCCCGGCGTCGAGGTCGGCCAGCGCGTCGAGCGCCGCGTCCAGGGGGTACTTTTTCGTGTGGAGGGTGACCTTCCCGGCCTGGGCCAGCACCATCAGCTCGGCCAGGTCGTTGTAGGTGCCGACGAGGTTGCCGATGACGTTGCGCTCGGTGGAGATGATGTCGATCGTCGGGATCTCGATGTTCGAGCCGTAGCCGATGACGAAGTGCGACCCGGCGCGGCGGGTCATCGCGAAGGCGTCCTGCTGGGCGCCCTGCTCGGCGACGAAGTCGAGGACGACCTCGGCGCCGTGGCCATCGGTCAGGTCGAGCACCGCCTCGACCTGCTTGCCGTCGGCCAGCACCGTTTCGTCCGCTCCCAGGGTCGACGCCAGTTCCAGGGCGTCGGCGTTGCGGTCCACCACGATCACGCGGGCGGCCGTCAACGCGCGAAGCGACTGGATGCCGATGTGCCCGAGGCCGCCGGCGCCGTTGACGACGCAGGTGGTGCCCGGGTACAGGCGCGGCACGGCCTTGCGCACCGCGTGGTAGGCGGTGATGCCCGCGTCGGCGAGGGCGGCGACATCACTGGGCTGGGTCGCCGGGTCGAGCTTGATGCACGCCCGCGCCGACGTCAGCAGGTACTCCGCCATCCCGCCGTCGCTGTCGATGCCCGGGAAGCTCCCGTGGGGACAGTGCATGTCGTCGCCCGCGCGGCAGGCGTGGCACAGCCCGCACGTCGGCGTCGGGTGCAGGATGACCGTGTCGCCGACCTCGACGTTCGTCACCGCCGGGCCGACCTCGTGCACCCAGCCCGCGTTCTCGTGCCCGATCGTGTACGGCAGCTCGACCCCGGACTTCCCGGCCCACTGCTCCTCGATGATGTGCAGGTCGGTGCGGCAGACGCCGGCGCCGCCGATCTTGACCACGACGTCGAAGGGCCCGGTGGCGCGCGGCTCCGGGACGTCGTCGATCACCGGGTGCTCGTGGTACTTCTGCAGCCGCACGGCCTTCATCCCGTGCCCTCCTCTTCGCTGGTCAGGGCGTACCGCACGCGCAGCATGCCGCGGCAGACGCCCGAGTTGGCCTCCATGCTGGTGCGCGTCAGCCGCGCGAAGGCGAGGTGCCGCTTCGCGTCGGCCGGGGCTACTGCGGCGCCGGTCGCGGGGTCGAGCAGCAGCGGGTCGCCGTCCTCGGCGGGCAGGCCGAGTTCGCGGCGACGGGCCCGCAACCGGTCGAGGTCCGGGCTCGGCGGGACATCGCCGAGGGTCAGCGATCGCGGGTCTCGACCGAGGGACCGGCAGACGCGGTCGGTGCCGGCCAGCACGGCCTTGCGGACGAAGTCGTGCCGCAGGGTGTCGAGTTCGTCGGCGGCTTCGCCCTCGAACGACGCCACGAACCCCTGCCGCGCGGCCACCCCGCGGTTGATGACGTCGGACGCGAAGTGGTCGTCGAGCCGGATGTCGAGCCCGGTCAGGCCCGGCACCCCGGCCGCGGCGTCGTAGGCGTCGGCGACCATCAGGAACGCGAAGTTGGGCGCGCAGAAGTACGTCGGCAGCCGCAGCCGGACGACGGCGTGGCCCGCGTCGCTCACCTCGCAGCGGGCCACGAACCCGAGGCCGGTGAGGGGTTCGTCCAGTTCGGGATCCCGGACGGTGCCCAGCGCCGCCCACACGGCGGCGCGGGCGCCGGTCACCACGGCGGTCATGAGTTCGGCACGCCGACGGGCTCGACGTTCTCCGGATCCGCGAGCCTCAGCTCCTCGGGGACGTCGATGCCGTAGAGACGGGCGGCGTTCAGCCCGAGGATCTTCTTCTTCTGGTCGACGGTCAGCGGCGCGAAGTCCGACAGCTCGTCGTCGGCCGGCATGTTCCAGTCGACGAAGCCCTCGACCTGCCACTTGGGCTCCCAGATCGCGTAGTCCGCGCCGAAGATCAGCTTGTCCTCGCCGAGCCAGAACATCAGCTCACCCATGACCTTCGCGAAGAACTTCGGGCGGGCGTGCATCAGGCCGCCGACAACGACGGCGAGCCCCGCGTAGACGTTCCGCTCCTGGGTGGCCATGAAGCAGAAGTCCTCGATGCGCGGCAGGCCGACGTGCTCGACGATGAAGTTCAGGCCCTGGAAACTCGTCGCCACCTGGTCCACATCGGACACGTCGAAGGCGTCCTTGTCCAGGGGCCAGATCGTCGGTCCCTTGTGGATGTGGACGTTGGTGACGCCGAGCTCTTCGCACTTCTCGAGGTAGCGAGCCGCGGCGGGGTCCTTCAGGCTCCAGCCGCGGGAGCCGCCCCGCCACTCGGCCGTGTAGAGCTTGACACCCTTGCAGTTGTACCGCTTCACGCGCTCCTCGAACGCCTTCATCCCCGCGTCGCCTTCCCGCGGGTCGAAGGTGGTGTTGACGAGGAACTTGTCCGGGTGCTTTTCGGCCAGCGCGCCGTCGTTCTCGGTGGTGTTGAACCCGGTCTTGTACCACTGCCGCAGGTTGGTCGGCTGGAAGATGGCCTTGTCGACGTGCCCCACCTCGAACAGGTCGTGCATCATCAGTTCCTCGGAGTACTTCTGGAACCGGTCGATCGGCCAGTGCGTCTCCTTCGGGCCGAGTCCCTGGTAGGCGTGGAAGCACTCGATCCAGCCCTTGGCGTATTCCTCCTGGCCTTCCACCCAGTTCTCCGGGCTCGCGTCCCAGAAGTGGGTGTGGGCGTCCACCACGAAGTATTTTTCGCCGTCTTTTTCGTACATTCCTGATCCTCCTGAGCGGGATCGAGTGCGGTGTTCCTAGCGGATTACCTTCAGGTCGAAGTCGAGGTATTCGGCCGCGTCCTCGGGGTTGGCGAACATGATCGTGCGGTCGTCCTCGTGGATCATCCGCCCGTAGTGGGTGGACATGCTCTCCTCGAACTCGGCCGCGTTGAACCAGCCCTCTTCCTCGCCGGCGGCTTCGTCGACCTCGGCGTAGACCAGGTCCGTCCGGCCACGGGCGTCGACGCGGATCATCGACGGCAGCGGGGTCACGGTCACGTTCTCCTTGGCGGACATGACTTCCGCGATGATCGCGCCGACCTGGTTGTTCATCAGGGTGAAACCGCACATGTTCGACGCGGTGTTGTCGGCCTTGAACGGGCTTTCCGCGGTCTTGAAGACAGTCACTGGCCCAGCTCCTCGGGTGCCTTGAGGCCCAATTCGGACAGGATTCCGGCGAACCGGCTCTTCGCCCGGTCGAGACCGTCCTCGAACCGGATCGGCTTGGCGTCGGGCTGCGACCACAGCGGCTGCAGGGCGCGGGCGGCGGCGATGCTCTTCGGCACCCAGTCCTCGAGCCACTTCTGCAGCAGCGCCTGGTTGTGCGCGGCGAACTCCTTGTCGTTGACCAGCAGGTGGAACATCGCCTTGGTGTAGCGGAGGTCGCGTTCGGAGAAGTCGAACTCTTCGGCGCCGATGAGCGTCGGGGTGACGAAGTCGCCGTTCGCGGGTGCGGCCTGCTGGACGAGGTTGCTGCGGAACAGTTCGCCGACCAGGGGCTCGAAGACCACGTTCGCGGCGAAGATCGCCTCGCACCAGTCCCAGATCCCGGTCAGCTGCTCGGCGGTGTCCCGCACGCCCTGCCAGGCCGGGTCCTCGTTCCAGGTGGCGAGGTGGGCGATGCCGTCGAAGCCCTCGATCTCCTCGGTGAGCGTCAGGTGGTACAGCGCCAGGTCCTGCGCCGCGCGGATGCGGTGCATGCTGTTCACCGAGATGGCGTTGTTGTGCATGTTCGTCGGGGCGCGCCGGTTGGCGTTGGCGAACAGGTACAGGCCGAGGCCGTGGTCGACGTGCATCCACGCGCCGACGTGCTTGGCGACGAAGTCGACCCAGTTGCGGTTCCACTGCTCGAACGCCTTGGCCTGCCGGGCGGCGTCGATGTTCTGGTTGAGCTGGCGGACGACGTTCGCGTTGTAGCGGTAGAGGGTGAGCTCCCACTCCTCGTTGGGGTCGCGGAACTCGTGCCAGCCGAGGGCCGGCCAGTCGTAGCCCCGGCCGCCGGAGCCCGGGCCGCGTTCGGGCAGCGGCCGGTCGGAACCCCACGCCTTCAGCGCGGTCCACTCCAGCGGGTAGCCGCCCTGGCCGTCGGCGAAGGCGTAGAGCCAGCCCTGGGACAGGTAGTGCCGCGGGTCGGGCTGGACCTCGACGGTGACGTCCTCGTAGTGGCTCTGCTTGCGCTTGGCGGCGGTGAAGTAGTTGAACCGCCGGGCGTCGGAGTCGGGGAAGACCTTCGCACCCGCTTCGGCGTCGGTGAACGTCGGCTTCGGCACGCTGCGTTCGTGGGTGGCTGTCATGGGTTCCTTACCCTTCGCCCGTGGTGGTGAACTTGTCGTAGAAGACGCGCTTGCCGTCGACGCCCAGCGCGGGCAGCAGCTCCAGCGCCGCCTCGACCATCGGCGGTGGCCCGCAGACGTAGGCGTCGGCGCCCGTGAGGTCGACGCCGGCCCGGCGCAGGACATCGGTGACGAAGCCGGTTTCGCCGATCCAGTCGTCGTCACCCGGCTCGGACAGCGCGGGGACGTACCGGAAGCCCGGCAGTTTCGCTTCCAGCTCCCGCAGTTCCGCCTCGAAGCAGAGGTCGCGACGGCGGCGGGCGCCGTAGTAGAAGGTCGCCTTCCGGTCGAGGCCGCGCTCGGCCATGGACCGCAGCAGCGCCAGGATCGGCGCCATCCCGGCCCCGCCGCCGACGAAGACGAGGTCCTTGCCCGGGTTGTCCCGGAGGGTGAACACCCCGAACGGGCCGGTCACCCGGAGCCGGTCGCCGACCGCGACTCCCGTGTCGAGGAACCGGGAGAACAGCCCGTCGGGGTAGATCTTGATGACGAACTCCAGGAAGCCGTCGCGGGCCGAGGTGTTGGCCATGGAAAACGACCGCGTCTCCCCGGTGCCCGGGACGGCGAAGTCCAGGTACTGGCCCGGGAAGAACTTGAGGTCCCCGTCCAGCCGCACCACCAGGTGCCGCAGGTCGTGGGTGACGGGGTCGTTGGCGACGACCTCGACCTCCGCCTCCTGGATCGGCAGGCCGGACTGGATCATCTCCTCGTCGTAGTTGAGCAGCTCGATCGTCAGGTCTTCGTAGGCGTGGGCCCGGCACAGCAGCGTGAAGCCTTCCTCCTTTTCGTAGTCGGGGAGCGCGAAGGTCGAGTACCGGTCGTGTTCGACGTCGTCGCCCTCGAGGAGGAACGACTTGCAGGCCGCGCACTGCCCTTCCTTGCAGCCGTGCATGAGCATGACGCCCTGCTCGGCGGCGGCCCGCAGGATCGTCTGGTCCTCGGCGACGTCGATCTCGATCCCGACCGGCTCGAACCGGACGCGGTGCTTTTCGGTCATGCCGGACCCGCCCGTCAGGCCTGCGGCGCCGGGCGCCCGGCCGGGCCCTGGCGGTTGTAGTCGGCCACGAACGCGGCGCGCTGCTCGGCGGTCATCTGGTTGAGCAGCACGTTCGGCGACTGCACCTCGGGCATCCGGCGCAGGTGGTCCAGCGTCCACATCTTCTTCGGGTCGAGGTCCAGGTGCGGCTGGGCGACCATGGTCTTGCCGTCGTCGCGGACGAAGCCCATGTCGGAGACGACGTCGGCCCAGTTCCAGCCGTGGTAGAGCGTCTCCCACTCGCGGGCACCGACCAGCTGGCCCATGTTCGGGGTGCTGCGCCCCTGGTAGGTGGGCCGGAACGCCTCGGCGTCGGTCCAGCGGCAGGTCTCCGAGCAGTACGTGCGGTGCTGGCCGTCGACCTCGTCGACCACCATGTCCTCGCGGATCAGGCACGGCACCATGCAGGTCCAGCACCGGTGCGGGTACACGTACCCGACGTCCTCGGCGACGATCGGGTGGTGCCCGTTCGGCGTCGCGAGGCGGTTGTAGTTCTCCCACCACTTGCCGTACTTGTCGTACCAGCCCGGGTACTTGTACTCGAACCATTCGAAGTCTTCGTCGGTCATCGGGTCGATGCGCCAGTAGTTGGCGAGCCACCCGGTGGCGAAGAACTGCGCGACCTCGTGGACGTAGCCCTTGTTCCAGATCCGGTTCCACGCTTCTTCGATGAGGTCGTGCGGGATGACGAGCCCGTACTTCTCCAGCGGGACCAGGTACGAACGGTAGTAGTCGTCGTAGATCCAGCGCCGCCACATTTCCGCGTAGCTCTCGCGGTCCTTGCGCCGGTCCTTGGTGCCGTATTCGATGAACGTGCCGATCGCGGCGTCGACGACGGCGTGGTTGTTCCACCACGCGTACCGCAGGTCGCGTTCGAGCAGCTGGTGGTTGCTTTCGTCGGACAACGCCATCAGCAGCGTCGCGTAGCCGTTGCTGATGTGCCGGGATTCGTCGGACTGGACCGAGTGGAACACCGTGGGCAGCAGGTAGTCGCCGTTCGCGGCGGCCTCGGCCGGCATGGCGACGAACAGCGTGTTCGTGAACGCCGTTTCGGCGACGATCGTGAGGTAGATGCTGGCCGCGGTGATGGCGTCACCGGTGATGAAGCCTTCGGCGAACTGACGGCCGATCGTGCCGCAGTAGTCGTTCTGGAAGTTGCGCAGGCTCGAGTTGAAGCCCGCCGGGTCGATGTAGTTCTGCATGTACAGGCGCTTGAGGTTCTGCTGGATCGTCGAGTGCCGGACCTCGTCGATCATCTGGATCGCCTGGCCGTTGTGCAGTTCCGGGTTCGGGACCGTCCGGAACAGCAGCGGCATCGCCCGCGCCGCGGAGATCTCCGGCAGCGGGATGATCGACAGGAACAGCTTCTGCCACTCCAGCCAGCGTTCCTGGACCTGGCGGAACATGTTGCCGCGGATCGCGCCGTCCTCGGCGCCGTAGACCCGGTGGTCCTTTTCCTCCTGCATCGGGAAGTACGAGCGGAGGACCTGCTTCAACGGATCCTTCTTCTTGGCCTTGCGGAAGGTGTAGTCGGTGCCGTAGTGCGAAACCGGGGTGTGGTAGGCCGGTTCCCACGACAGTTCCTGGATTTTCTGGTGGGCTTTCGCCACACTCTGGCGACTCATGGATCACTCCTTGTCTCCTGAGCTCGCCGCCCAGGGCGTCCTGCGTTCACCATTAGGCGGGCATCCGCGGGCGACGCGGGTCTCAATCTGAGACAGAACCGCTGCTCAGGATGCTTCGTCGGCGTCGAGCAGCCGCGCGCGCAGCCCGGCCAGCTCGTCGTGGATCCCCGCCTGCACGCGCGCGTCACCCTCGACGGTGGGGACGATCCCGAACGCGCGCAGCAGCGCGGCGGCGGGCTCGCCGGGGTGGCCCGCCGCGCCGAGCTCCGGGTGCAGGCCCTGCTCGGCCAGGTGCGTGAAGACCAGGTTGACGATCGTCCAGGGGTTGTACGTCTCGGCGGCCATGTCTCCATCGCACCGCCGCCGCGGCACCGGGTGCGTCTCAATTTGAGACACCCGCCCGGGCCTCGCGCGCCTAGGCTGGACGGGCGGCACAACGGGTGTGCCCGCACCCACGTGGGCCGCGGGGAAACGGGAGGTCACGTGGACGAAACGGCCCTGGTCGCCGACGACGTGCTCGCCCGCACCCGCGTGCGGTTCCTGACCGCCGAAGCGGTGCCCGCCGACACGGTCCGGCCGACGATCCTGGCCTCGTGGCGGCGGTCCCGGGAGTTCCAGGTCGAGGCCGACCGGATCGACCCGCTCTACCTCGGCGACCAGAACCTCGACATCCCGCTCATGCGCGGCGCCGAACCGGTGCTGCACAAGCTGGGCGAGCAGTTCGAGGGCCAGCCGATCAGCCTCATCCTCACCGACCCGAACGGCGTGGTGCTCACCCAGCGGACCGGTGACGCCGACCTGGCCCGGCACCTGGAGCGCGTCGAACTGGTGCCCGGGTTCAGCTACGGCGAGCAGTCCGTCGGCACGAACGGCATCGGCACCGCGCTTGAGGACGGCCGCCCGACGACGGTGTCCGGGCACGAGCACTACGCCGAGCACCTGGAGAACCTGGCCTGCGCGGGGGTGCCGATCCACCACCCGATCTCGGGCAAGAAGGTCGGCGCCGTCGACCTCACCTGCTGGTACAAGGACGCGGGCGGCCTGCTCGTCGCGCTGGCCCGCTCGACGGCCGAGCAGATCCGCCAGGCCCTGCTGCGGCACAGTGACCTGCGGGAGATGCTGCTCTTCCAGGCCTACCTGCAGACCTGCCGCCGGTGGACGGGCATCGTGCTGGCGTTCAACGAAGACATCGTGATGATGAACGACCGGGCCCGGCAGCTGCTCGACCCGGCCGACCAGTCGGTGCTGCTCGGCCACGCCACCGAAGCACTGGCCGAGGGCCGCCGGACCCCGGCGACGCTGTCCCTGTCCAGCGGGCTGCGGGTCCGCGTTCTCTGCCGCCGCGTCGCGGGGCGCAGGGAGACCGAGACCGCGGGTGGCGTGCTGTCGGTGAAGCTGATCGAGGCCGAAGAAGCCTTCGCGGCGCCGGCTCCGATGCTGCCGATGTACCTGCCGGGTGTCGTCGGCTCGGCGCCACTGTGGCAGCGCTGCGGGCACGACCTCGACCGCGGCCACCAGCGTGGCGAGTGGGTCGCGCTCGAAGGCGAGCCCGGGACCGGCAAGCTGACCTTGACGAAGGGCCTGCACCAGCGCCACCACCCGGCGGCCCGGCTGCTGACCGTCGACGCGGTGCCCGGCACGGACTGGGCCGCGCTGCCGCGAGAGCACGCCGAAGCCCCGATCCGCACACTGGTGATCCGGCACGCCGACCGGCTGACGGCACCGGCGGCCGCCGCGCTGGCCGCGGTCCTGCGGACCCTGCGCGAGGCCCCGGGCGCGCCGTGGGTGGTGCTCACCCTCGTGCCGGAGGCCGAGAGCGAACCGGCGCTGGCCGAGCTGCTCAAGTTCTTCCCCCGGACGGTGCAGGTGCCGCCGCTGCGCCACCACGTCGAAGACCTCGCGGAACTCGTCCCGCTGGTGCTGAGCAAGCTCGGCTACGGCGGCAGGCTGACGTGTTCGGCCGCGGCCCTGCACCTGCTGATGCGGGCGGAGTGGCCGGGCAACACCGGCCAGCTCCACCAGGTGCTGCGCAAGGTGGCCCAGCGCCGCCGCGCGGGCACCATCCGCCCCGGCGACCTCCCGGCGGAGTTCCACGCGGTGACCCGGCGGCCGCTGAACCGCTTCGAGTCGATCGAACGGGACGCCATCGTGCGGTGCCTGGAAGACGCGGACGGCAACAAGGTCAGAGCCGCGAAGCTGCTGGGCATCTCACGGGCGACGATCTACCGCAAGATCCACGAGTACGGCATCGTGCCGCCGGCCCGGTAGCCGCCCGGATCCCCGTCGGGCGGCTACCCTCCCTCCCCGGCGCGGACGTCACTTCGCCGGGGGGTTCACCGCCGCGGCGACGTCGGCGATCGTCGTCGCGTCGACGAGCCCGGTGTCCTCCAGGACCGTCATGTGGTCGAGGACGGTCTGGTTCGCCTGTGTCGCGTGCCGCCGGATGACGTCGTTCTGCGTGCCGGCGCGGACTTCGGCGATGGTCGCGAAGATCTTGCCGTGCGAGGCGCGGAGCAGGTTCGCGAACAGCTTGTCGAACTCCAGGCCCTGGGCGTTGGTCAGCTGGCGGACCCAGCCCTGCTGCTCGGCGGAGGCCTGGTCCGGCAGCGTCACGCCCAGTATCTTCGCGTCCTCCCGGACGAGCTGGTCGAGGTGCGAGTGCCCGTCCAGCAGGTGCAGCCCGGCGCGCTTCACGGCCTCGCTGCTGGCGTGGGTCTGCGCCAGGTCACCCGCGGGGATCTCCCAGAGCCCCGCTTGGCGGACCTTGACCAGGAAAGTCTTGTCGAGCTCGGTGACCGGCCCGGCGCCGGCCACGTCGTTCGTGGCCGCGGCCTGGGCGGCCGAGCCCATCTGCATGCCGCCCATGTTGTGCGCCGGGACCTGCGCCTGCGTCGAGCCGGGCGCGGTCTGGGCGCTGGCGTTCAGCACCATGACCGAGCCGACGCCGACCACGGCGAGCGTGGCCACGACGACCAGCGCGGTCCGGGCCTTGGCACGGCCCGTCATGCCACGGTGATCCGGCATGCTTCCTCCTTCTGACGACAGTTCGGTACTGGGAACACGGACGCCGTCATGCGGAGGTTCAGCGAAATCCTTATGAATTCCTTACGCGCCAACGGATTCAGCGCGTCAAGCGACATTGGACCACGAAAAGGGGAGCGACGGCCGAGCCGGCCGGACACCGCCGGCGAGCGCCGGGGATGTCCATCTTGACCGATGCTCTTGCGATTGGCAAGTATTGCGCCATGCAACCCCTCGAAGACGCCGATCCGGCCGTGGCCGCCCTCGACGGCCTCACCGTGGTCCTGGTCGGGATCGCCTGGGAATGCGCGCACGCGGCCCCGCCGGAGGTGTCGTTCCCGCAGACGCGGCTGCTGCTGGTCCTCGACCGCCTCGGCCGCGTCCCGAGCTCGCAGCTGGCGGCGGCGATGGGCGTCAACGCGTCCTCGGTGACCCGGCTGGCCGACCGCCTGGAAGCCCTCGGTTACGTGGCGCGCGGCCGCAGCCCCGGCAACCGCAGCGTCGTCACGCTGGAGGTCACCGGAACCGGGCACGAGATCGTGGCGCGGATGCTCGAGCGGCGCCACGCCGCACTGGGGTCGCTGCTGGACAAGCTGCCACCGGCGCAGCGGAAGGCCGCGGCCGAGGCGGCCCGGCAGCTGGTGCACGCGGCCGCCACCATCCCGGCGCTCGGCCCGGCCGCGCTGTGAGTGCCATCCTGGACGGCATGCCGACCCGGTGGACGTGCCCGCGCTGCGACCGCGAGTTCGCGCGTGCCGGCCAGGGGCACACCTGTGTCCCCGGTTGCACGGTCGAGGAGACCTTCGCCGGCAAGGCGCCTTGGCAGCGCGAGGTCTACGACGCCGTCCTCGAGCACCTGCGCACCCTCGGCGACGTCCACGAAGACGCCGTCAAGGTCGGGGTGTTCCTCAAGCGGGACCGGAAGCTGGCCGAGCTGCGCCCGCGCTCGCGGGACGTGCTGGTGTACCTGTGGCTGCCCCGGCCGATCGAAACGGCCCGCATCGCCCCGGCGAGCTGGGCGAGCGGGCCGCGCGTCGGGCACAAGCTCAGCCTGCGCGCGGTGTCCGATGTGGACGACGAAGTCCGCGGCTGGCTGACGATCGCGTTCGAGACGTCCTGAGCCCGCTACTCCCGAGACTCGGGTTGCGCGTCGGCGGTCGAGGTCAGGTAGCCCCGTTGCCCTGGCGACCCGGCAGCGAGGCGCTTTCACCGGCAGACGGGCCGACGACGACCAGCGCGCCGGGAAAGACGTGATCCCCCCTCCGGGTACGCGTCCTCGTCGATCACTTCGCCGGCCAGCCGCACCGAAGTCCGACCCCTGGGCGGGGCCAGGCGGACTCGTACCCCGCCGAATTCGGCGTTTCCGGCGAACGTGGCCCCGGAGAACCTGGCGGCCCCGCCGAACTTGGCCCTGTTGAACCAGAGCTCCCCGAACCGGGCGCCCGGAACTCCGCGGCCCTGGCGAAAACGGCGCCGTCGAATCCCGTGAGCCATCCGAACGCGGTCCCGCCGAACCGCGCCTCGAAGAACCGGGCCCACTCGCGGAAACCGGCCCCGTCGAACCCGGCGAAATCCTCGAACTCCGCTTCGCCGAAGTCGGCACGCCGCTGGTGGGCGCACAAGCGCGGTGCCCGCCGGGGATTCACCCGAGCGGGCACCGCTCGTGCTCAGGAACCCGTGGGTCCCGTCCAGCCGTCGGGCACGTGGCCGATGCGGACCCGCTGCGGGTGGTCGCCGACCGGCACCGAAAGGAGCTTCTGCCCGGTCGCGAAGTCGATGGCGGTGACCTGGTCGGCGCCGGCCTCCGAAATCACGCAGGCCTTGCCGTCGCCGCTCACCGTCGCCCAGTACGGCTTCACCGCGGGCACCAGGGTCCCCTGCTGCAGGGACGCGCGGTCGACGACCGTGGCGTAGTCGTCCATGGTCCCGGCGACGCAGAGCTTGGTGCCGGCCGGGTTCATCGACATGCCGTGGTGGCGCGAGTCGTTGACGAAGGTCTTGCGGTCGTCGCTGGTGGCCGGGTTCTTCGGCAGTTCCTTGACCCGCGTGATCTTGTCGGTGGCGACGTCGTACTCGGCGAACCCGTTGAAGAACGACACCTGGAAGTACAGCTTCGACTCGTCCGGGGTGAACGCGACCGGGCGCACGGCGTCCGAGAGGTCACTGCGGCCGAAGGCGTCGAGCCGCTGGCGCATGTCGATCACCTTGACCTGGCGGAAGGTCGCGGCGTCCACGACGGTGATGCGCCGGTCCCCCTTGGTGAAGTCCCAGCCCGGGTCGTCGAGGTCGGTGTTGACGTCGCCGATCGACATGTTCCACAGGTACCGGCCGCCGTCGGTGAAGACGTTCTCGTGCGGCTTGTCCCCGGTCGCGAAGGAGCCCACCTGCTGGCCGGTGACGATGTCCAGCACGTGCACGGTGTTCGACGTCGAGGCGGAGACGGCGACGCGGCGGCCGTCCGGCGAAACCGCCATGTGGTCGGAGCGGAAGCCCGACACCGGGAAGCGCCAGTTGATCCGGCCGGTCGTCAGGTTGATCGAGACGACGTCGGCGAAACTCGGCCGCGACGCCACCACCGAACCGCCGTCCGGCGTCGTGTACATGTCGTCGACGAACTGGTCGTGGCCTTCGCCGGGCCCGTTGCGGATGCCGAGGAAGAAGGCCAGCTTGATCGGGTTGAGGTAGATCTCCGCCAGGCGCTGGTCCTTGTCGGGGATGATGTTCACCCGCCCGATGCGGGCGAACGAGCCGCGCGACTGGATGACGTCCGCCGTGCCTTCCCAGTTGTTGCCGACGAACATCACCTCCCGCAGGGCCGCCGCGGCGCCGGTCGCCGGCACCGCGGCGCCGGTCGCCAGCAGGGCGGCCGAGGCGGTGAGGCAGGCCAGGCGGGAGAGGTACGAGCGTTTCCGACGGACCGGGGAATTGCGCACGGGAGACACCTTTCGGCACTGAAGAGGTGTGGTGACCTTCGGTCGATGGATTTCGCGAAGGAACGGGGTTACTGTCCGGTATTGTCACGATAACCGGCCACCGGAGCCGTTCCGGTAGGGCCGCTCGCCCAACATCGCGGACGCGGTGTTGTGGCCCTGCCACAACGGGAGGGTGCTGTGCCGGCCTCATCGCTGCTCCGGCAGGTGCTGGAGGCGATGGCCGACGACGAGACCGTCCTGGACGAGCTGGTGAAGGCCGCGCGGAGCCAGTCACCGGAGGTCGCGCGGCTGCCGGAGGCCGAGAACCGGCGGCACGTCCACTTCCTGCTGTCGGCCGCGCTGCGCGCCACGACGAACCCCGACACCGCGGACTACACCACCGCCGAGGCGCTGGGCGCCGACCGGGCCGCGCAGGGCGTCCCGCTCACCGACCTGCTGCGCGGGGTCCAGGCCGGTCGCACGCTCGCGGCCCGGTTCGCCGTCGAACGCGCGCGGGCGGCGGGCCTGCCCGACGACGTCATCCTCGAGACCATCCTCGACGCCGAGCGCTACACCGGCGCGCTGGAACGGCACATCGTCAAGGGCTACCACGCCGCCGAGCTCCAGCTGTCGCGGACGGTCCGCGACGCGCGGACCCAGCTGCTGCGCACCCTGCTGCTGGCCGGGCACCCGCCCACGCCGGAAGAGCTCCGGCAGGCGGGGCTGCGTCCCGAAGGCCGGTACGCCTGCGTGGTGTCCGACGTCAGCGACCCGGCGCGGGCGCGCACCCTCGAACAGGCGCTGCTCGAGTTCGGCGGGGTGTACGGGCTGGTCGAGGGCAGGCTGACCGGTCTGGCGGCGCGCCCGCCCGCCGGCGTCGCCCTCGCCGACGGGGTCCTGGTGGTCGTCGCGCCCCCGGCCGCCCTGCCCGAGCTTCGGGAGGTGCACCGTCTCTGCACGGCGGCGGCCCGGATCGCCGGCGCCGGCTACCACGACCTCACCGAGCTGGCGGGCGAAATCGCCCTGACGGCCCAGCCGCTGCTGGCGGAGCTGCTCACCACCGGCGTGCTCGGCGCGCTCGACCCGGGCAACGCGTTCCACCGCGAGCTGGCCGCGACGGCGCTGGCCTACCTCGACCACGGCCAGCGCCTGCGTCCCACGGCGGAGGCACTGCACCTGCACCCCAACACGGTCCGGTACCGCCTCGACCGGCTGGCCGAGCTCACCCCGCTGGCCTTGGCCGAAAACAGCGGCGGCCGCGTCCTCGACGCCGTCCGGTCGTGGTGGGCCCTGCACCACTGGCTCGGCGGCCGATAAGGTCACCCGCATGGCTGAACTCCGCCGCATGCCGGCGACCACGTCGACCGGAGAATGCGTTTTCTGCGCGATCGGCACGGGCCAGGCGCCGGCTGCCTTCGTCCACGAGGACGACGACTTCGTCGCGATCGTCGACCTGCGCCCGGTGACGACCGGCCACCTGCTGGTCCTCCCCCGGGCGCACCACGCGGACCTGGCTTCGCTCCCGGCTTCCGCCGGCGCGCGGATGTTCACCATCGCCCAGGAACTGGCGGCGGCGTTGCGGCGCACGGACCTGCAGTGCGAGGCGATCAACCTGTTCCTGGCCGACGGCAAGGCCGCGGGCCAGGAGATCCCCCACGTCCACCTGCACGTGATCCCCCGCTTCGCCGGCGACGGCTTCGTGCTGAACGCCGACTGGCGGGTGCGGACGAAGGAGGAGCTGACGGAGGTCGCGGCGAAGGTCCGGGCGGCGCGTTAGGCCTTGTGCAGCTTGTCCGGGTGGTGGACGGCGGTCTTCCCGGACTTCTCGCTGCGGACGAGGTACTGCGGGTTGCCGGGTGAGGCTTTGACGTCGCGCTTGCCGGCGTGGGTGTCCTCGGTGAGCTTTTCCTCGACCGTGCCGATCGAGCTCTGGTTGCCCGCGTCCCACCGGACGCGGTCGCCCTTCTTGAATTCCTCGGTCCTGGCGGCACGGGTACCCGTGATCACCGCGGGTACCCGTCGCGGGCACGATCCCCCGCACCAGCCGCGTAGTCCTTGAGCTCCAGGGCGTTCGCCGCTTCGCGGATCGGGCGGGACATCTGCTCCAGGACGCGGTTGCGGCCCGGCAGGTACGGCATCAGCTTGATCATCCGGGTGTTGAACCACGCGAACGCCCGGGACTGCGGGATGATGCCCCGCAACGCCGTCTTCGCCAGGGCCTGGTTCTTCTCGATGAACGGCCGCATCGAGGCTTCGTACCGGGACAACGCCGTGGCGACGTCGTCCGATGCCGCCAGTTCGCCCGCCAGGACGTACGCGCCCGCCAGCGCCAGGCTCGTGCCCTGGCCCGAGGCCGGTGACGCGCAGTAGCCCGCGTCGCCGAGCAGCGTCACCCGGCCCACCGACAGCTTGTCCAGCACGATCTGGCACACCGGGTCGAAGTAGAAGTCGTCCGCCTCGCGCATCGCCTCCAGCAGCGCCGGGATTTCCCAGCCCAGGCCGGCGAACCGGTCCGCCACCAGGTCCTTCTGGGCGTCGACGTCGCGGCGGTCGTAGGTCAGCGGGGGTGCGGTGAACCAGAACGCCGCCTTCGCGTCGGCCGCCCGCGCGGTGCTGTAGACGTTGACCATCTTGCCCGGCGCCGCCGAGTGCAGCAGCTCCCAGCGGTCCAGCTCGAAACGGTTGGGCACCGTCGAGATCGAAATGTAGGCGTCGAAGCGGCGCAGGTAGTCCTCCTCCGGGCCGAACGCCAGCGCGCGGACGCCGGAATGCAGGCCGTCCGCGCCGACCACCAGGTCGAACCGGCGGGGCGCGCCGTGGGCGAACGTCACCTCGACGCCGTCGGGACGCTGGTCGAGGCCGGTGATCCAGTCGCCGAAGACGTATTCGGCATTCGAGCACGTGGCGTCATGGAGAATCCGGGACAGGTCGCCGCGCAGGATCTCGGTGTCGTCGCCGTGGCGGAAGCCGAACGTGTCCGCGTCGAGGGTGGCCAGCTGCTTGCCGCGCTTGTTCACGAACGCCGCGCCCCGCATGTCGGTGCTCGCCGCGTGCACCTGCTCCAGCAGGCCCATCCGGCGGACGACGTCGACCGCGACGCCCCGGATGTCGACCTTGTAGCCGCCTTCGCGCAGGCTCGGGGCGCGCTCGACGACGGTGACGTCGAAGCCGTGGTGGTGCAGCCAATAAGCGAGGGCGGGGCCGGCGATGCTGGCGCCGGAGATCAGGATGTTCTTCGTCATGCCCCGAGCATCGGCGGGGCCGCTGACCGCTCACGAACCGAGCGCGAACCGCCGCTGACCGGCCTCCTCGACCGCCTGCTCGGGCGGCAGTTCCCGGCCGCGGCCGAACGCCTCGGCGTAGGCCTCGGCGCCGATGCGCCCCCGGACGCGGTCCGTCACCGACGCGACGTCGGTGTCCCCGGTGACCGGCGCGCCGCGCAGCCCGACCGCCACCCCGAGCAGGAACGCGGCCCGCTCGTCCTCCTCCCGCCCGGCGAGAACGCCGGCCAGTCCTTCGATCGCCTGCGCCGCGCCGGGCAGGTTCGCGTGTTCCAGCGCCGTGGCCAGGGCTTCCTGGTGCAGCTCGGTCGCCTCCTCCAGGCAGCCTTCGGCGGCCGCCGTCCAGCCGAAGCCGGTGTGGACGCGGATCCGCGTCTCGCCGCCGGTCACCGGGTCGGCGGCCAGCGCGAGCGCCGCGGTGTACCAGCGCCGGGCCGCGGCCAGGTCACCCGCCCGCCGCGCGATCTCGCCCAGGCCGCCGCGGGCCCGGGCGAGCGTCACGGGCGTGCCCGCGGCGCGCGCTTGCTCCGCGGCGGCTTCGTAGTCGGCCTTCGCGGCTTCGGCGTCCCCTTGCCGCAGGACGCCGTCGGCGCGGCGGCACAGCAGGTCGGCGGCGTCTTCGGCCGCGCCGAGTTCGGCGGCCAGCCGGACGGACTCGTCCATCAGCTCGCGGAACCGCGCGTGGTCGCCGCGCCAGTCCGCGAACTCCGCGAGCTTCTCCAGCGCGCTCGCTTCTCCCCAGCGGTCGCCCAAGGCGCGGAACGCCTCCAATGCCGCCGAAAAGTGCGCTTCGGCTTCGGCGATCCGGCCCCGGTACTGCGCGCCGAGGCCGTCGCCGATCCGCGCGAACGCCCGTGACCACGCGTCCGGGCCGATCAGCGCGGCCAGCCGTTCGCCGTCCTCGGCCTTGGTGCGCGGGGAGAACGCCCACAGCAGGAAGAGGTACGGGTACCGAAGCGGCCCGTCGAGCCGCCGCAGGACCGGCTCGATCGCGACGTCGGTGTCGGACGCCTGGATCACGCAGAGGACGTACTCCTCGGCCAGTCCCGGCGGCGGTTCGGGACCGACGGCGGCGAGCACGGTGTCCGCGATCGGCGTCACCTCGCTCCGCAGGCCGCGCAGCCACCAGTACCAGGACAGAGCCGCGATGAGCCGCAACGCGGTCTCCGGCTCTTCGGCGGCGCTCCAGCGCAGGGCCGCGTGCAGGTCGGCGTGTTCGGCGGTCAGCTCGGCCAGGGCCGTCAGCTGGTCCGCGCCGCGCAGTTTCGGCTCGTGGGTCACCGCGAAGTCCAGGAAGTGCTTCGCGTGTGCCGCGCGCCGGTCGTCGCCCTGCTCGGCGCAGAACGCGCGGATCGTCTCCAGCATCCGGTACCGGCCGCCGCCGAACTCGACGAGGGACTTTTCGACCAGGCCGGTCAGCACCGCATCGGCGTCGGGAACGGCGCAGACGCGCTCGACGGCGGCCGGCCGGGCACCGCCGGCGAACACCGCGAACCGGCCGGCCAGCAGCCGTTCCTCCGGTTCCAGGAGATCCCAGCTCCACTCGACGACACCGCGCAGGGTCCGGTGCCGCGGCTCGGCGGTGCGGTCGCCGCGCGACAGGAATCGGAACCGGTCGCCGAGCCGGGCGGCGACGTCGTCCGCGGAAAGCGAGCGCAGCCGGGCGGCGGCGAGCTCGATGGCCAGCGGGAGGCCGTCGAGGGCGGCGCAGATCCGCGTGACCGCGCCCGGGTCGGGTGCCGCGCCGGGGGCGACCGCCGCGGCCCGGTCGGTGAACAGGCGGGCCGCGGCGCCGGCGGGCAGCGGGCCGACCGGCACCAGCGTCTCGCCGGTCAGGGCCAGCGCCTCCCGGCTGGTCGCCAGCACGCGCAGGCCGGCGCACTCGCCCAGCAGGCGCCGCACCAGCCGCGCGGCCTCGGTGACGACGTGTTCGCAGTTGTCGAGGACCAGCAGCAGCGGCCGGTCGGCGAGCCCGGCCACCAGGCGGTCGGCCGGGTCCGCGGCCGCGCCGGGCGTCAGCACGCCCTGTTCACGCAGGCCCAGCGCGGCCAGGACGGCGCGCGGCACGTCGGTGGTCGTCGCGAGTTCGACGAAACACACCTCCCCCGCCGCCCGGGCCGCGGCCTCGACCGCGAGCCGGGTCTTGCCCGCCCCGCCCGGGCCGGTGAGCGTGACGAGCCGGGCGTCGCGCAGGGCCTCGGTGAGCCGGTCGAGCTCGGCGCGGCCGACGAACCCGGTGAGCGGCACCGGCACCCGGCGGGCCGGGGCGGGCGCGGCGGCGCGCAGGACCGCGGTGTGCGCGTCCGCGAGCTCGGGCGACGGGTCGGCGCCGAGTTCGTCGGCCAAGCGCTCCCGCGCCTGCGCGAACACCGCCAGTGCTTCGGCGGACCGGCCGCTGCCGTGCAGGGCCCGCACGAGCTGGGCGGTGAGGCGTTCGCGCAGCGGGTGCTCGCCGGTCAGCTCCCGCAGCTCGGCGACGAGCCGGTCGTGGTGGCCGAGCGCCAGCCCGGCTTCGACGCGGTCCTCGGTCGCGGCCAGCCGCAGTTCCGCCAGCCGGGCCGCACGCGGCGGGTCGGCGAGCCCGTCGAGCGCCGGACCCCGCCACAGCGCGAGCGCTTCGCTGAAGAGCTCGAGTTTCGCCGCGGGATCGGAAGTTTCCCTCGCTTGCGCGGTGAGCCGTTCGAACCGGTGGACGTCGACGTCCTGGTGGTCGACGGCCAGCCGGTACCCGGCGGGGGTGAATTCCACCAGGCCGTCGGGTGCGCCGCCGTCGCGCAGCCGGCGTCGCAGCCGCGAAACCTGGGACTGCAGGGCCTCGGCCGCGCCCTCGGGCGGGTGTTCGCCGTGCAGGCCGTCGATCAGCCGCTCGGCGCTGACGACGCGCCCGGCGTCAAGGGCGAGCAACGCGAGCAGCCCGCGCAGCTGCGGGCCACCGAGGGCGACCGGGGTCCCGTCGGGACGGCGGGCTTCGACCGGCCCGAGGATGGCGAACTGCACGCCGACGATTCTGGCCCAGGGCGGGGGTCCGGTGGTCGGTTTTCGGCGAACCGGACCGCCCGCTCCCCCGCGGCGGGGAACTCGTCCGGGCGGAACCGGGCGAGCCGCGTCCACAGCCCGACGTACGGCGCGAGCGCTCGGACGTTCACGGCCGCAGTTCGCGGAAGAATTCGCGGATGTCGGCCACGAGCAACCCGGGTTCCTCCATCGCCGCGAAGTGGCCGCCGGAAGCGAACTCCGACCAGTGCCCGATCTTCTCGTCGGGGTCCATGATCCGCCGGACCACCGGCGAGGAGTCGAACACCGCCCAGCCCGCCGGGACGGCCGACGGCGCCAGCCAGCCCTGCCCGGAATGGGCGGCCTCGTACAGGAACCGGGCCGCGCTCGCGCCGCTGCGGGTGAACCAATAGATGCTGACGTTCGTCAGCAGCCGGTCGCGGTCGACGCGGCCGGCGCCGGTCCACGCCTCGAACTTCTCCGCGATCCAGGCCAGCTGCCCCACCGGGGAGTCGGTGAGCGCGGCCGCGATCGTTTCGGGCTTGTGCGACTGGAGGTCGAGGTAACCGCGGCCGGCCCGCCACGCCGCGCGGGCGGCGTCCAATTCGGACTGTTCGGCCTCGGACAGGTGCTCCGGCATCGGCAGCTGCTCGCCGGCCAGCGCGATCGTGCCGCGATCGCTGTTGACGTGGGTGCCGATGACCCGCTCCGGGTACAGCGCCGCGAGCCGGCCGGTGACGCCCGCGCCGATGTCGCCGCCCTGCGCGGCGAACCGGTCGTAGCCGAGCCGGGTCATCAGTTCGGCGAACGCGTCGGTCGTGCGCGCCAGTTCCCAGCCGGGCCCGCTCAACGGCGTCGAGAACCCGAAGCCGGGCACCGACGGGACGACGACGTGGAACGCGTCCGGGCCCGGCTCGGTCAGCGGGCCGATGACGTCGAGGAATTCCGCGATCGAGCTCGGGTAGCCGTGGGTGAGCAGCAGCGGCACCGCGTCGGCCTGCGTCGAGCGGACGTGCAGGAAGTGGATGGTCTGGCCGTCGATCTCGGTCGTGAACTGCGGAAACGCGTTGAGCGCCGCTTCCTGGGCACGCCAGTCGAAGCCGTCGCGCCAGTACTCGGTCAGCTCCCGGACGACGTCCGTGGGGATGCCACGGGACCAGTCCGGCTCGTCGCCGGGCACGGGGTCGGCGAACCGGGCCGAGTTCAGGCGCCGGTGCAGGTCGGCCAGCTCGGCCTGCGGGATGTCGATGCGGAAGGGGTGGATTTCGTTCGTCATGAGAAGCACGCTAGGAGCCATTGCGGAAGACTTCCTTCCGCAATCCGTGCGATCCTCGAAGAATGTTGCAGACCTCCGCCCGCCTCCTGCGGCTGCTGTCGCTGCTCGAAACGCGGCGCGACTGGACCGGCGCCGACCTGGCCGGCCGGCTCGGCGTGTCCGCGCGCACCGTCCGCACCGACATCGGCAAGCTGCGCGAACTCGGCTACCCGGTCGAGGCCGCACCCGGCGTCCAGGGCGGCTACCGCCTCGGCGCGGGCGCGCAGCTGCCGCCGCTGCTGCTGGACGACGACGAAGCGGTGGCCGTCGCGGTCGGGTTGCGGACCGCGACGGGCGTCGCCGGCATCGGCGAGACGTCGGTGCGCGCGCTGGCCAAGCTGGAGCAGGTGCTGCCGTCGCGGCTGCGGCACCGGGTGCGGGCGCTGCAGACCGCGACGGTCGCGGTGCCCGGTGCCGGCCCGGCCGTCGACGCGGACGTGCTCACCGCGATCGCGACGGCGATCCGGGCGAGCGAGCGGCTGCGCTTCGACTACACGAGCCACCAGCGCACGCCGAGCCGCCGCGACGTCGAGCCGCACCGGCTGGTCAGCTGGGGGCACCGCTGGTACCTGGTCGCCTGGGACACCGCCCGCGACGACTGGCGCACCTTCCGCGTCGACCGGATGACGCCGAAGGTGCCGACCGGCCCGCGCTTCGCCCCGCGCGAGCCACCGGAGGGCGACGTCGCGCAGTTCGTCCAGCGCAGCGTGGGCGCGGCGACGTGGCGCTTCCACGCCCGGGTGCGGCTGCACGCGCCGGTCGAGCACGTGCGGGCCCGGCTGCCGATCGCGGTCGACGTCACACCCGAGGGCCCGGACCGCTGCGTCGCCGAGGTCGGCTCCGACAACGCGTCGATGCTCGGGCTGTACCTGGGCCTGCTCGAAGTGGACTTCGAGGTGCTCGACGCGCCGGAGCTCGCCGCGGCACTGGCGGCGACGGGCGAGCGGTTCCTGCGGGCCGCCGGCCAAGCGAGCCGGCCGGCTCCTGGCTGATCTCCGGTGTCCCACCCACATCCTGGGCACGCTGGGCACGCGCCGGTTCGTCTGCCACGATCGGCCGATGACCAGCCGGGCGATGAGTCCACAGAGGACGGACGCACGCGGGGTCCGGCGCAGCGCCAGTGCGAGCGCCGTCCTGCGGGCGGTGCTCGACGGCGGCCCGATCGCGCGCAGCACCATCGCGCGGCGGACGGGCCTGTCCGCCGCCGCCGTCACCGGGCACACCGCCGAGCTGGCCCGGCTCGGGCTGCTGCGCGAACTCCCGGAGGCCGAACCGCGCCGGAGCGTCGGGCGGCCACACGTGCCGGTCGACCTCGACACCGGGCGGTACGTCGCCGGCGCGCTGCACCTGGCCGTGCACCACGCCACCGTCGCCCTGCTCGACCTGCGCGGGAACGTGCTGGCCCAGCACGAAGAACCGCACGACGGCCTGGCCGCCGAAGACCTGCTCGCCCGTGCCGCCGAGATCTTCGACGACCTCCTGCTCGGGCACACCCCCGACCGCGAGCCGCTCGGCCTCGGCGTCGCCACCGGCGGCTGGGTCGACCGCGCGTCCGGCACCGTCGTCGAGCACCCGCTGCTCGGCTGGCGGAACGTGCCGGTCCGCGACCTCCTGACGGGCAGCACCGGGCTGGCCGTCGAGGTCGACGGGCACGCGCGGGCGCTCGTGCACGCCGAACGGCTCTTCGGGCACCCGCGGGCCCGGGACAGCGTCGTGCAGCTGTTCACCGGCAACGTCGTCGACGCCGCGTTCGCCACCGGCGACGGCGTGCACCACGGGCCGCGTTCGGCCGCGGGCGCCGTCGCGCACCTGCCGGTCGACGGCAGCACCGAGCCGTGCCGGTGCGGACGCACCGGCTGCCTCGAAGCGGCCGTTTCGGAAGGAACACTCGCCCGCCAAGCCGTGGAAAACGGTTTGCTCGAGCGTCCGGACTTTCCGGAATTGCTCGCGCTCGCCGCGGACGGCCATTCCGCGGCGGTGCGGATGTTCCACGAACGCGCGCGGTTCATCGGCCAGGCGGCGGCCCTCCTGCTCGAAGTGCTCAACCCGGCCGTGCTCGTGGTGGTCGACCGCAGTGTAGCCCGGGTGCCGAGCTGCCTTCCCATCATCCGGGACGAGGTCGGCACGCGGTCCCGGTGCGCCGATCCGGCCGAAACCGTTGTGGGCACCAGCTTCCCGGGAGCCGAACTGGCGACGGCCGGCGGCGCGGTGCTCCTCGACGTGCTGTACGAAGACCCGCTCGGCCCGCTGCCGGCCGGGTTGCCGCGCACTTCGTTGATCAGCACAGCGTGAACCGGCGGAGTTATTTCACGAACTCGCAAAATTGACCGTCCGCTCGTCGGCTGCGAACAATTGCTCCATCCCCACCGACTCCCGGAACGGACGAAACCACCGTGAAGAAAACCCTGCCCCTGTTCGCCGCCGCCGTGGTACTGCTGGCCGGCTGCGCTTCGGCGACGGCCACCGGTGCGCCCGGGCAACCGGAGAAGCTCGAACTGCGCTACCAGGGCAACGCGAACGCCGTGACCCTCCCCGAACTCGCCGAGGACCTGGGCTACTTCGGCCCGGTCAAGCTCAAGTGGGTCGGCAACACGATCAGCGGCCCGCAGGACATCCAGTCGGCGGCCACCGACCAGACCGACTTCGGCGGCGCCTTCACCGGCGCGGTCGTCAAGCTCGTCGAAGCCGGCGCGCCGGTCAAGGCGGTCGTCAACTACTACGGCTCCGACGCCTTGGCCTTCATCGGCTTCTACGCCAGAGAGGACAGTCCGATCCGGACCGCCCGCGACCTGATCGGCAAGAAGGTCGGCGTCAACACCGCCGGCGCCAACCTCGAAGCCGCGCTCGACACCTGGCTGAAGGGACAGGGCCTCTCCGACGACGAGATCAAGCAGGTGCAACTCGTCGTCATCCCCCCGGTGAACGCCGAACAGGCACTGCGCAACGGCCAGCTCGACGTCGCCGCGCTCCAGGGCATCCTGCAGGACCACGCCCTGTCCGCCGGCGGCATCCGCCCGCTGTTCACCGACGTCGGCGCGTTCGGGCCCTACAACGGCGGCCCGTACGTGCTGCGCACCGACTTCATCAAGAAGTACCCGGAGACCGCGAAGGTCTTCGTCTCCGCCGTGGCCAAGGCGATCGAGTGGGAACGCACCACCCCGCGCGACGAGGTGATCGCCCGCTTCACGAAGATCATCGAAGCCCGCGGCCGCAACGAAAGCACCGACACCCTGAAGTACTGGAAGAGCGTCGGCATCACCCGCGGCGGCCTCATCTCCGATGCGGACTACACCCGGTGGGAACCGTGGCTGAAGCAGGAGGGCTACCTCAAGCACGACAAGATCGACACCGCGAAGCTCTACACCAACGAGTTCAACCCCTACCGCGACGGCGCCCCGGCGGTGACCAGGTGATCAGCATCCGCTCGGTGACCAAGACCTTCGGCGCGCTGACCGCGCTCGACGACGTCTCCCTCGACATCGCCGACGGCTCGTTCCTGTCCCTGGTCGGCCCCAGCGGCTCGGGCAAGTCGACGCTGCTCGACCTGCTGGGCGGGCTGACCACCCCGACCTCGGGCGAGGTGCTCATCGACGGCGAGCCGGTGCGCGGCCCCGGCCTCGACCGCGGGGTTGTCTTCCAGCAGTACGCCCTGTTCCCGTGGCGGACGGCCCGCGCCAACGTCGAGTTCGGCCTCGAAGGCGGGTCGCTCGGGAAGCGGCAGCGGGCCGACCGGGCCCGTGAATACCTCGCCCTCGTCGGGCTGTCCGGCTTCGAGGACCGCTACCCCCACGAGCTGTCCGGCGGGATGAAACAACGCGTCGCGATCGCCCGCAGCCTCGCCTACGACCCGGCCGTGCTGCTGATGGACGAGCCGTTCGCCGCGCTCGACGCGCAGACCCGCGAGCAGCTGCAGGAGGAGCTGCTGCGGATCTGGCGCCGGACCGGCAAGACGATCGTGTTCATCACCCACGGCATCGACGAAGCCGTCTACCTGGGACAACAGGTCGCGGTGCTGACGTCGCGGCCCGGCCGGCTCAAGGCCGTCGTCGACGTCGACCTCGGCGACCGCACCGGGGACGTGCGCTCCGGCGCGGCGTTCGGGCGGCAGCGCCACCAGCTCTGGGAACTGCTGCACGACGAGGTCCGCAAGGCGGCCGAACACGAACGGAGCGCGGCCCGATGACGACCACCCTCGAAGCACCGGCCGTCCACACCGGACCGGTGGTCGCGCCGCCGAAGCCGCGCCGGTTCCGGAAGACGCTCACCCGGGCGGTGCACGCGTCCGCCGCGGTCGTGCTGTTCGTCGCGCTCTGGGAGCTCGTCCCCCGGTTCGTGCTCGACGAGAGCACCCGGACGTTCCTGCCGCCGCTGTCGGAGGATCTGCAGGCGCTGTGGGACCTCGCCCTCGACGGCGAGCTCGCCGTCCACCTGCTGGCCAGCGTCGGGCGCTCCGCCGCCGGGTTTGCCGTCGCCGTCGCGGTGGCCGTGCCGCTCGGGTTGCTGATCGGCTGGTACCGGCCGGTGGCGCGGTTCCTGCAGCCGTTGCTGGAGCTCGCCCGCAACACCGCCGCGCTGGCGCTGCTGCCGGTGTTCACGCTGCTGCTGGGCATCGGCGAGCTGTCGAAGGTCAGCCGCGGGGTGTACGCCTGCGTGTGGCCGGTGCTGCTCAACACGATCGCCGGGGTCAACACGGTCGACCCGCTGCTGGTCAAGGCGGCCCGCTCGCTCGGGTTGTCGAGCCCGCGGCTGTTCCGCAAGGTGATCCTGCCCTCGGCGGTGCCGACGGTGTTCACCGGCATCCGGATGGCGGCGTCCTATTCGATCCTGGTGCTGGTGGCCGCGGAGATGGTCGGCGCGAAGGCCGGGCTGGGCTACCTGATCAACACGAGCCAGGTGAACTTCCAGATCCAGCAGATGTACGCCGGGATCATCGCGGTCTCGCTGCTCGGCGTGCTCGTCAACGCCGGCTTCGTCGCCCTCGAACGGCGGTTTTCCACCTGGCGTCCCAAGGAGACCTCATGATGCACCTCAACGCGTTCGTGATGCCGAACGGCCACCACGAAGCCGCGTGGCGGCACCCCTCGACCGACCCGCACCGGGCCCGGACGCTGCAGCACTACGCCGACATCGCGCGGACCGCCGAGCGCGGCAAGCTCGACTCGCTCTTCCTCGCCGACGGCGTCGCCCTGTGGGGCAACGTCAAGCACAACTCCCACAGCCACTTCGAACCGCTGACGCTGCTCTCGGCGCTCGCCGCGTCCACGGTCCACATCGGACTGATCGCGACAGCCTCGACGACCTACAACGAGCCCTACCACCTGGCCCGTAAGTTCGCCTCGCTCGACCACCTCTCCGGCGGCCGCGCGGGCTGGAACATCGTCACCTCGGCGGGCATCGACGAGGCCCGCAACTTCAACCTGGCCAAGCGCCCGTCGCACGAGGCTCGGTACGACCGGGCCGAGGAGTTCGTCGAGGTCGTCAAGAAGCTGTGGGACAGCTGGGACGACGAGTCCGCGGTCGTCGACCGGGCGAGCGGCGTCTACGCCGACACCGGCCGGATCCGCGCGATCTCCCACGACGGGCCCCATTTCCAGGTCCGCGGGCCGCTCAACATCGAACGCCCGGTGCAGGGGCACCCGCTGCTCGTGCAGGCCGGTTCGTCGGAGACCGGCAAGGAGTACGCGGCCCGGCACGCCGAGGCCGTGTTCACCGCGCAGCAGACCTACGCCGAAGGCAAGGCGTTCTACGACGACGTCAAGGGCCGGCTCGCGCGGTACGGCCGGACGCCGGACGAGCTCAAGATCCTGCCGGGCATCTCGCCGATCCTCGGCCGCACCGAAGCCGAGGCCCGGGCGCGGGAAGCCGAGCTGAACGCGCTGATCACCCCGGACTACGGGCTGCGGCAGCTGTCGAAGATGCTCGACCACGACGTCACCGGCTACCCGCTGGACGGACCGCTGCCCGACGTCGGCAGCTTCACCGAAGGCGGCCAGAGCCGGTTCGACCTGGTCGTCGGCCTGGCCCGGCGCGAAGACCTCACCATCCGGCAGCTGCTCGAGCGGCTGGCCGGCGGGCGCGGGCACCGCGTCTTCGCCGGCACGCCGGTCCAGGTCGCCGACGAGCTGGAGGCGTGGTTCCTCGGCGGCGCCGCCGACGGCTTCAACGTCATGCCGCCCACCCTGCCCGGCGGGCTCGACGACTTCGTCGACCTCGTCGTCCCGGAACTGCAGCGGCGCGGGCTCTTCCGCACCGAGTACTCCGGCACCACCCTGCGCGAGCACTACGGCCTCGCGCGTCCCGCCAACCGCAACCGAGTGAAGGAGCCCGCATGACCACCATCGGCACCGACGTCCGCAAGCTGACCGGGAGGATCGGCGCCGAGATCGTCGGTTTCGACCCCGCCGGGGACCTCGACAGCACGCAGGTGGCGTTCCTGACCGACGCCCTGCACGAGCACAAGGCGCTGGTCTTCCGGAACGCCCGGCTCGACGACGAGGGCCAGCAGCGCTTCGCCGCGCACTTCGGTGAGCTCACCAAGGCCCACCCGACGGTCCCCGCCGTCGAAGGCGCACCGACGATCCTGCCCGTCGACAGCGAGCGGGGCCGCGCCAACCACTGGCACACCGACGTCACCTTCGTGCTCAGCCCGCCGAAGGCGAGCACGCTGCGCAGCCTGGTGGTGCCGCCGTACGGCGGGGAAACGCTGATCGCGAACGCCGCCGCGGCCTACCGCGACCTGCCGGAACCGCTGCGCGCCTTCGCCGACACGCTGCGGGCGGTGCACACCAACGACTACGACTACGTCCAGCCGCCGGAGACGGTGGACGAGCAGGAGCGGGCGCGGCGGGAGCAGTTCGTCTCGCGCAAGTACCGGACCGTCCACCCGGTGGTGCGGGTGCACCCGGTGACCGGCGAGCGCGGCCTGTTCATCGGCGGGTTCGCCCAGCGGATCGAAGGCCTGTCGGTCAGCGAGTCGAGGGACCTGCTGCGGCTGCTGCAGTCCTACGTCACGCGGCCGGAGAACATCGTGCGCGTGACGTGGGAGCCGGACCAGCTGGTGCTGTTCGACAACCGGATCACCCAGCACTACGCGATCGACAACTACGACGGCCTCCCGCGGCGGCTCAACCGCGTCACGGTGGCCGGGGACGTGCCGGTGGGCATCGACGGGCGGCCGAGCGAGTCGCTCGAAGGTGACGCGTCGCACTACACGCCGGTGGCGTGAACCGGGGCGCGCCGGTGCGGTCCTCGGCACCGGCGCGCCCGACCGGTCACCGCCCGTTCCGCGCCAGGCCCCGGAAGCAGTCCCACGCGCGGCTGACCAGCGCCGGGTGGGTCCGCAGGTCGATCACCGTGCGTGCCAGCGCCGCCGCCGAAGCCAGCATCGCCGCCCGGCCCCGCGGGCTCGCCGCCGCGGCGGCGAACTCCGGCGTGTGGTCCGACTTCTCCTCCGCCGTGATCGCGACGAACGGGTGGATCGCCGGGACGCGGACGCTGACGTCGCCGATGTCCGACGAGCCGAGGAAGACCCCCGGCGCCGGCGGGGTCGCGTGGATCCCGCACGCCGCCAGGTGCTCGGTGAACCGCTCCGACAGCACCGGGTTGTCGCGGAAGTGCGCGTACCCGCGGCCGAGCCGTTCGACGTCGACCTTCGCCCCGGTCGCCAGCGCCGCGCCTTCCGCGCACGTCGTCACGTCCTCGGCGAGGCGGTCCAGCGCGTCGGTCGTCAGGGCGCGGAGGCCGAACCGGCCTTCGGCGCGGTCGGGGACGATGTTCGTCGCCTCGCCACCCTCGGTGATGATCCCCTGGACGTGCGAGCCGGCGGGCAGCCGCTGGCGCAGGGCCGAAACCGCGCCGAACGCCTGGATCAGCGCGGCGAGGGCGTCGATGCCGTGCTCGGGGTCGCCGGTCGGGTGCGCGGCCCGGCCGTGGAAGGTCACCTTCAGCTCCACCTGCGCGGTCAGCGGCGCCCACGACCACGAATGGACACCGGGGTGGACCATCAGGGCCGCGTCGACGTCGTCGAAGACGCCCGCCTCGGCCATCGCGACCTTGCCGCCGCCGCGTTCCTCGGCCGGGGTGCCCACCGCGAGCAGCGAACCCGGAGCGTCGCCCAGGACCTCCTTGGCGGCCAGCGCGGCGCCCAGGCCGGCCGCCGCGATCAGGTTGTGCCCGCACGCGTGCCCGAGGCCGGGCAGGGCGTCGTATTCGAGCAGGAGCGCGACGCAGGGGCGCCCTTCGCCGGCACGCGCGACGAACGCCGTGGGGAGCCCGGCGATCCCGGTTTCCACCGCGAAGCCGTCCGCGGCCAGTTCGCCGGTGAGCCGTTCGGCGGCGGCGTGCTCCTCATAGGACAGTTCCGGCCGTTCGTGCAGCGCCGTGGCGACGGCCCACAGCCGCTCGTCCAGGTGCTCGATCCGCTCGTCCGCCCGCTCGTGCAGCTCCTCGTGCCACTCCATGCCCTCCGGAATACCCCAACCACCGACGGTCATGCCACCGGTGGTGTTTCGCGCGGGGCGCCTCCGGCTACCCGGGCGCCATGGACCACAGCAAGGCACCGGTGCTCGAGGCGCTGCGCGACTACCACAGCGCCGGCTACGTTCCGTTCAACGCGCCCGGCCACAAGCAGGGCCGCGGCATCGACCCGCGGGTGCTGGAGGTCGTCGGCGCCGACGTCTTCAAGTCCGACGTCATCGCGCTCAACGGCCTCGACGACCGGCTGATGCGCCAGGGCGTGCTCGCCCGCGCCCAGGAGCTGATGGCCGACGCGGTCGGCGCCGACCACACGTTCTTCTCGACCTGCGGCAGCTCGCTTTCGGTCAAGAGCGCGATGCTCGCCGTCGCGGGCCCACACGAAAAGCTGCTGGTCCCGCGGCACGTGCACAAGTCGGTGATCTCCGGGCTGATCGTCAGCGGGGTGCGGCCGGTCTGGGTGCGCCCGCACTGGGACGGCGAGCGGCACCTGAGCCACCCGCCGGGCGTGCGGGAGTTCGCGGAGGCCTACGAGAGCGACCCCGAGGTCAAGGGCGCGCTCGTGGTGACCCCGACCGACTACGGCACCTGCGGCGACCTCCGCGCGATCGCCGACTGGTGCCACGAACGGGGGCTCCCGCTGATCGTCGACGAAGCTTGGGGCGCCCACCTGCCGTTCCACGACGGCCTGCCGCCGTGGGGCATGGACGCCGGTGCCGACGTGTGCGTCACGAGCGTGCACAAGATGGGCGCCGCGGTCGAGCAGAGCTCGGTCTTCCACCTGCAGGGCGACCGCGTCGACCCGGACGTGCTGAAGTCCCGGGAGGACCTGCTCGGCACGACGAGCGCGAGCTCGCTGGTCTACGCGGCGCTCGACGGCTGGCGGCGGCAGATGGCCGAACAGGGCAAGGAACTGCTCGACGGCGCGCTGACGCTCGTCGGGTCGGTGCGCGGCCGGCTGGCCGAGCTGGGCGTGCCGGTGATGCACGACGAATTCCTCGGCCCGGACCTCGCCGACTCGGTCGACCCCCTCAAGGTCGTGCTCGACCTCGACCCGCTGGGCATCAGCGGGTACCAGGCGGCCGACTGGCTGCGCGAGCACCGGCGGGTCACCGTGGGACTGTCCGACCACCGCCGGATCGTGGCCCAGTTCAACCACTCCGACGACGAAGCGACCGCGGGCACCCTGATCAACGCCATCGACGCGCTGGTGAAGGTCGCGCCTTCGTTCGAGAAGCCGCCGAGGGTGGATCTGCCGTCACCGCGGGAGATGGAACTGGAGACGGCGATGTTGCCGCGCGACGCGTTCTTCGGCCCGGCCGAACAGGTGCCCGTGGCGGAGGCGGTGGGCCGGATCGCGGCCGAGATGATCACGCCGTACCCGCCCGGGGCGCCCGGTGTGCTGCCCGGAGAGGTGATCACCCGTCCGATGCTCGACTACCTGCGCAGCGGCCTCGGCGCGGGCATGGAGCTGCCCGACCCGGCCGATTCCGAGCTGAAGTCCGTTCGTGTGGTGGCCAAGGACGCCACCCGGACGCGGTGAATGACTCGTTCCTGGCGTCCGTCGCCAGGAACGAGTCATCACCGCAGGTCCGGGCCCGGCAGTCAGGCTTTGGCGCTCTTGAGGTCCAGGGGGTTCTTCGGCGCCTTCGAGCGCGCGTCGATCATCCGCTGCCCCAGCTCCTGCAGCTGCTTGCGGCCCATCGCCGAGCGGACCTCGGGGAACCACTCGTCCTCTTCCTCTTCGACGTGGTGGCGGACGTTCTCGGTGAGCACCGTGACCTTCGCGTCGAAGGTCTCCTCCTTCGGGTCCATGCCGAGCAGTTCCGACAGCATCCACACCACGACGTGGTGTTCCTCCACGCTCTCCAGGACGTGGTCCTTCGTCTCCGGCACGGCTTCCCGCGCCGCCGGGTAGAAGATCTCTTCCTCGATGTAGGCGTGGACGGTCAGCTCTTCGATGATCGAGTCGGCGATCCGCCGCTTCTCGTCGTACGCGTCCTCCCCCGCCTTTTCGAATTGCTTGAAGAGCTTCTCCACGGTCTTGTGGTCGTTCTTGAGCAGCACGATCGCATCGGTCGACATGACCGGGCGAATACCCGCTCACCGCGCCGGAAAACGCTGTTTGCCCGAATCACCGCACGGGTATCCATCCGGTTCCCGACCCCCCAGGAGAACACCGGTGAACCAACCGACGGGCGATGTGCTGACGTTCGGCATCGAAGAGGAGTTCTTCGTCGTCGACCGCCGCGGGCAGCTGTCCCACGCCGGCGACGACGTCGTCGACGCCGCGGAAGCCGCGGGCGACGACCAGGGCGAGCTGCAGCACGAGCTCACCCGGTCCCAGGCCGAGGCGGCCACCGATGTCTGCCGGACCCACACCGAAGCCCTGCGCCAGCTGCGCGGGCTGCGCGAAGACCTCGCCGGGGCCGCCCGGCGGCGCGGGTACCGCGTGCTGCCCGCCGCGTCCCCGCTGCTGTTCGAAGCGGACCCGCCGGTCATCACGCCGAACCCGCGCTACGAGCGGATGGCCGAGCACTTCGGCGCCACCGCGCGGACGTCGCTCACCTGCGGCTGCCACGTGCACGTCGCGATCCCGGACAAGGAAAGCGGCGTCCAGGTGCTGAACCGGATCCGCCCGTGGCTGCCCGCCCTGCTCACGGTGACCGCGAACTCGGCGATCTCCGACGGCTACGACACGGGCTACTGCAGCTGGCGCTACCAGCAGTGGAGCCGGTGGCCGTCGGCGGGACCACCGCCGCGGTTCGCGTCGCTGGACGAGTACGAAAGCATCGTCGACGGCTGGCTGCGCGCGGGCTCGATCCTCGACCGCGGGATGATCTACTGGGACGTGCGGCTGTCGGACAAGCAGCCGACGCTGGAGTTCCGCATCGCGGACGTCGCCGCGGTGCCGGAAGACGCGGTGCTGCTGGGCGTACTGGCGCGCGGCTTGGTGGCCACCGCGCTGGCCGAGGACGCGCCCGCGCCGCACCTGTCGAACGAGGTGCTCCGGGCCCAGCTCTGGCGCGCGTCGCGAGAGGGCGTCACCGGCTGCTGCCCGCACCCGAAGAGCGGCGACTTGGAGCCGTCGAAGGCGGTGCTCGACGACCTCGTGGACCTCGTGGCTCCCGCCCTCGAAGCGGCTGGGGACCTCGACTTCGCCCGCGAAGGAACGGCCCGCCTGGCTGCCGAAGGCGGCGGCGCCGACCGGCAGCGACGCCGGTTCGCGGAGCGGCAGCGGGCGGAGGACGTCGTCGACCTGCTCACGGGCGGCTAGCCGAGCAATGCGTAAGTCGCGGCGGTAGCCGAAGACGGACGAAGGGTGTTCAAGATCGGTTTGCGACGACCGGCTTGAACACCCTTCTCACCACACTCTGCGTCGAGATCGACCACCATCTGGTCGCCCGGCGGAGGGTGGGCAGACCACCGAAGCTCACCGACGCCGAGCTGGTCACCCTGGCCCGCCGCCATTTGGCACACCCGCGCCACCGGCAACCATCACCCAATCCCTGACCGCCTACGAGCACTGACCGAGTTACGCATTACTCGTCCAGCCGTAGCTCCGCCGACACGTGATGGCCCGCGTCCGATGCCGGCTTCTCCCGCTCCCTCCGGCGCACAAGTTCACTCGGATGGTGGGCAACCGCCTCCGGGGTGCGCCGCGTAAATGTTCAGTCACATCTCGCGTTCGCGAGGCGCACGGAACAGATGCGAGGGGAAGCGCACACGTGGGTCGCTGGATCACCAAGAACGGGAACAAGATCTACATCGAGGACGGCAAGGGCGGCGCGGGTCCCTTGGTGGCGGTCGCTGCCGCGGTCGTCCTTGCCGGCGGTGGCGTCGCCGGGGCGAGTGCGGGCGGCCTGTTCGCGGGCGGTGGTGGCGTCGGCGCGGGAGCGGCCTCCGAGGCTTTCGCCGGCAACGCCGCCGGTGACGTCGTCGACTCGCTGCCGGGGCGATCGATCAAGACGCGCCGGGCCGAAGGCCGCGAGTCGGCGAAGAAGGGCAAGCCGGCCGAGGCGTGGAGCAGGCTGAAGGTCAAGCAGCTACGGCGGGAAGTCCACGACCTCGAGCACGCGGCCGAGTGCGTCGCGGCCGCCACGGGCAAAGTGCGGGACTTCCTGGTGAAGACACCGTGTTCGTCCCTGCACCGGATGCTGCTGGCGGTCGGTGACGGGCATCGCAACGCCGCGGTCATTTCGGTGGTGCGCGTCGGATTCCGCAGCAAGAAGCAGGCCGCCGCGTTCGAGAAGGTCGAGCGGGTGCAGGGCAGCGGCGACGTGCGGCCGCTGGAAGCCGCAGTGGTGCTCGGGGTGGCCGGGGTGAAGATGACCGGCCTGCACTACGCCTCCCGCCCGGAGGGCTACGGGATGGTCGTGGCCGAAGCCGACAACGCCACCGGTCACTTCGATGGCGAGACACTCGACGCGCTGGCCGAGGTCGCCTCCTGGATGTCGATCAAGAAGTGACGCTCCTCCGGACTACCCCTGGTCCGGAAGACGGTCGAGCAGCTCGAGCGCCCGCACCGCGGCGCGGGACTCCCCGGCGTCGATGACCAGGTGGATCCCGGCGGCTTCGGCGTGCCGGCGGGCCCGCATCAGGACGCGCATCCCCGCGGCGCCCAGGAACCAGACCTTCCCGAGGTCGACGCGCAGGACACCGGGGCGGGCCCGGAGGTGCTCGTCCAGCACCGCAGCGAGCCGGGTGACCGTGCAGAGGTCGACTTCGCCGGTGACCTCCACGACGACCGCCTCGGGGCTCTTCCACCTGATCCGGCTCTCCAGGTCGCCTTCGGACGGCGCTCGAGGCGACGGAAGCCGGTGCGTCGGCGGGAGGTCGAGCCCCGCCACGCGCAACCGTTCGTGCATCGTCATGGGGGCGAAGTACCCCCGGCGAGCGCCTGGCGAAACAAGCCGGGCGACCCGGCGCATTTCCGCCACCGGAACGGGTAACCCCAGCCGGTCCGGAAGGAGCCCGCCCATGTCCGACGGCCCGCCCACGATGGGTGTCGAAGAGGAGTTCCTCCTCGTGAACCCCCGCACCGGACACGCTTCGCCGTGCGCCGAACCGGTGCTCGCCCGGTACCGCCACCACGGGCCGCTGCCCGACGGCGTCCGGATGCACCGGGAACTGCGGCTCACCCAGCTCGAAGCCGCCAGCGGCGTCTGCACCGGCGCGGACGAACTGCGCGGGCAGCTGACCGCCGCGCGCCGCGTGCTCGCCGGCGCCGCGGCGGCCGAAGACTGCGCGCTCCTGGCCACCGGGACGCCCGTCGGACCCGGACCGGCCGCGCCGCCGCCGGCGAGCACCGGCCGGTACGCCGAGATCGACGCCACCTACGGCGCGGTCGTCGCCGACTACGAGGCCTGCGGGTGCCACGTCCACGTCGGGGTGCCCGATCCCGACACCGCGGTCGCCGTCGTCAACCACCTCGGCCGGTGGCTGCCCACCCTGCTCGCCCTTTCGGGTAATTCGCCGTTCGACCACGGGCGCGACACCGGTTACGACAGCTGGCGGATGGTGCTGCAGTCGCGCTTCCCCGGCTCCGGCATCGCCCCGCACCTGCGCGGGCACGCCGAGTACCGGCGGGCCGTCGAGACGCTGGTCGACTGCGGTGCGCTCGTCGACCCGGACCAGACGTTCTGGCTGGCCCGCCCGTCGGGCCGGTTCCCGACGGTCGAGTTCCGGGTCGCCGACACCGCGCTGACCGTCGACCACGCCGTGCTGCAGGCCCTGCTGAGCCGGGCGCTGGTGCAGCGAGCCCTGTCCGATCTCGCCGGCGGGCGGGAAGCCGCGCCGCTGTCCCCGCAGGTGGCGGCGGCGGCCGTGTGGGCCGCGGCGCGACACGGCCTCTCCGGGCAGCTCGTGGACGCCGCCGAGGAGACCCGGCGTCCGGCATGGACGCTCGTCGACGAGCTCTTGGCGCACGTGCGGGCACCCCTCGAAGAAAGCGGTGACCTGGCCGAGGTGCGGAAGCTCGTCGACGCCGTGCGCGACGGCGGTACCGGCGCCGCGCAGCAGCGCGCGGTCGCCGACGACGGGACAGCGGCCGCGGTGCGGTGGCTCACCGCCGCGACCGTGCCCGCGACGCATGGAACGCTGCTCACCGGGTAGCCGGGATCATGACGACTTCCACCTCTGCCGGCGCGGTCACCCTGCCCACCGCCCGCGGTCCGCTGTCGGAGTCGGTGCTGGGGATCCTCCTGCGCGAACACCCGCGGGCGGACCTGGACTTCGACGGCCTCGCGGACGCCGACCCGCTCGGCGACGACCTCCAGCTGGCGCTGCACCTGTGCTACGAACTGCACTACCAGGGCCTGCCCGGGGTGTCACCCGACTGGGAGTGGGACCCGGAACTGCTGCGCCTGCGCGGTGCGCTCGAGGCGCGGTTCCTCGCCGCGCTGCGCGACAACGTGCCCGGCGGCGACGACGTCGCGGCCGGGCTCGACGCCCTGCTGGTCGAGCCGATCGACGTCGAAGGTGTTTCGCACTACCTGCGCGACCACGGCGACTGGACGCAGATGCGCGAGTACTTCACGCACCGCTCGATCTACCACCACAAGGAAGCCGACCCGCACGCGTGGGTGATCCCCCGGCTGCGCGGCCGCGCCAAGGCCGCGTTGGTGGCGGTGGAGTTCGACGAGTTCGGCGGCGGCCGCGCGGAGCTGATGCACGCGCGCCTCTACGCCGACCTGCTGCGCGCGGCCGGCCTGCCCGACGGCTACCTCGAGCTCATCGACCAGGTCCCCGGCGCGATGCTGGCGGTGGTCAACATGATGTCGCTGTTCGGCCTGCACCGGTCGTTGCGGGGCGCGCTGTGCGGGCACTTCGCCGCGGCGGAGATCACGACAGCCCCGTCCGCGCAGCGGATGGACCAGGCGTTGCGGCGCCTGGACGCGCCGGAGGCGTGCCGGTTCTTCTACACCGAGCACATCGAAGCGGACGCGGTCCACGAGCAGGTCATGCGCCACGACGTGCTCGGCGACCTGCTGGAGCAGGAGCCCGAGCTGGCCGCCGACGTCGTGTTCGGCATCCAGGCGACCGAGTTCCTCGAGGGCCGCTTCGGCGAGCAGGTGCTGAGCCGCTGGAAGGCCGGGAAGTCCTCACTGCGCCCCTGACCCGGCGAGGGCCTCCCGGATCGCACCGGGAGGCCCTCGTCGTCAGTCGTCGTCGGTCCGGGTCCGGACGCGTTTGCGGTGACTGGTGTCGCAGAACGGGAACCGCTTGCTGCGGCGGCACGCGCACACCGCGACCAGGAACCGGTCGGACCGCACGAGCTCGCCCTCGGGGGTGCTCAGCTCGACCGGGCCCTCCACCAGCACCGGGCCGCCCGGGACGACGGTCACCCGGCGGGGATCCCGCTCAGCGGTCGGCACGCAGCACCACCAGCTCTTCCATCCGCTGGCCCGGCTCGATCAGCCCGGCCGCCTCGAGGAACTCCGTCCGCCCGGACAGGACCGGGCCGAACGGGATCCGGGCGCGCCGCACCACCGACGCCCGCAATCCCCCCGCGGCCAGCATCTCCCGCGATTTATCCACATCGGACAGTGTCGAGTGGACGAGCAGCATGGTCCCGCCCGGGCGCAGCAGCGTGCCCGCGGCGGCGCACAGCGGGTCCAGCAGCGCGCGGCCGTCCGGGCCGGCGTCCCAGCCCCGGGTGGACCGGACCGCCGGCGCCGGGGACGGCACGTACGGCGGGTTGGCGACGACGACGTCGAACGGGCCCTCGCGCAGTGCTCTGGCGAGGCCTCCCCGGCACGGGCGCACGGCGAGCTGCCGGACCAGTGCGTTGAGCCGCGCCGAGGCCAGCGCCCGGCGCGAAAGGTCCACCGCCAGCACGGTTCCCGCACCGCGGCGGGCCAGCGTGATCGCCTGCGCGCCGGTGCCGGTGCACAGGTCGAGGGCGCGCGCGCCGGCCGGGATCGCCAGTTCGGCGATCGCCGACGCGAGCAAGGCGGTGTCTTCCTGCGGGCGGTAGACGCCGGGCAGCCGCAGCATCCGCGGGGCGGGCGGCACGGGCTGGTGGACGACGGACCGGGCGGCCAAGGGGCCCGGGCGGACGGGTTCCGCCGACGTGGTCATCTGGGTCTCCTTCACTCGCCGCGGTCCCGGCGCGATCGCCGGCGGACAACCGCGTCGCTCCCGGGCTTACCCGGCGATCATCGCGGCAAACGCCGGTGGTTGAGCGGGGCGTGCCCGGGTATCCGGTACGGAAAAGATCGTGAAGGAGGTACGAGATGACGTCGGAAGAGCGCACGCAGCACCCGACCCAGCCCGCCGAGGGCGCCCGCGGTGACGACCCGCACGGCGACACGCCGGAGGCCCAGCGCGAGACCCTCCGCGGCGAGCAGGGCACGTCGGGCGGCGACGAGCACGACGACAGCGATCCGCAGTCGGGCTGAGCCGGAACC
>NZ_JBHVXZ010000052.1:0-65504 GCF_042881395.1 Amycolatopsis sp. NPDC058278
CTGGCACGCCCCCGCCGCGGGGGGCCCCTTGGCTTTCCGGGGGCGGCACAGCCGGCCCGCCCGCCACTGCCCGCACCCGGTTGGGGGGGCTAGGGCGGGTTCCCGCCTGCCTTACCCCTCACGACCGGTCAGCGGGGGCGGTGGGGCTTCTTCGGCAGCAGGTCGTAGAGGCCCTTGCGGGCGCCGTTGTCGTTGACGTTGCGGGCGACGGCGACTTCGGAGATGAAGTCCTCGAAGACGAACTCCTCGTCGGCCGGGACCACCGCCGGGGCCGCGTTCTGCGCCAGGTGGCTGTCCAGCGTCTCCGCGATCTCGCGGAAGGACAGCGCCTGCAACGTCTCGGGCGCGTAGGTCGTCACCGGGACGCCGTGCGCCGCCGCCTCGTTCATCACCACGCCCAGCGGCAGGTGCGACAGCATCGGGATGCCGAAGTCGTACATCTCCTGCAGCGCCGCGGCCGCGTAGTGCGAGATCGGCCGCCGGTACAGGCTCGGCACCAGGCCGAACCACGACAGCGGCTGCCGCCCGACGGTCTGCTCGACGTACCGGACCTGGTCGGCCAGCAGCCGCAGCGCGCGGATGCTCGTCTTGTCCGGCTGGACCGGGACCAGGATGCCGTGCGAGGCCGCCAGCGCGTTGTTCGTCAGCACGTCCAGCGCCGGCGGGCAGTCGATGACGCAGTGGTCGTAGTTGGCGAACTGGATGACCCGGGCGAGCTGCCAGCCGGGAACGCGGAACGAGTCGAGCCGCCGGATCAGGTCGAACATCCCCGGCGACGTCGGCACGACGTCGAGCGCGCCGCCCTTGCCGAGGTTGCTGCGCGGGTGCGGGACGACGATCTCCTCGATCGGGCCCTTCCACGTCTTGGCCAGCGCTTTCGCCAGGCTCGGCCGGTCCGAGGGCACCTCGGACAGCCCGAGCATCTCGGTCGTCGCGTGGCCCTGCGGGTCGAGGTCGACCAGAAGCACCCGGCGGCCCTTCTCGGCCAGTGCGGCCGCGGTGCCGACGCTCAGTGAGGTCTTGCCGACCCCGCCTTTCTGGTTGACCACCGAGGTGATCTGCATGCCGGAGCGCTCCTCAAGTCGGTCGTTCCGCGAAGGTTATTGGATGCGGGCCCGTTGTGGGTGGCTATCCGCCTCCGGCCTGTCGCGGCCGGACCATCAGGGCCTGCGCGCCGGTGGCCACCGGGCCGTCGCCGTCGTGCAGGATGCTGGTCGCCGTGCCGATGCCGTGCCGGCCGACCAGCGTGACCGCGTCGAGGCCGATCCACTCGCCGGCCGGCGTCCGCCGCAGGTGCACGGTGAGTTCCGAGTTGATGAACCACCACTTCCGCGGGTCGAGGTAGTTGGACACGCCGTTGCCGGAGTCGGCCACGGCGAACAGCCGCTGCAGGCCGCTCGGTTCCTCGCCGTCGACCAGCGGGACGCGCTGGCGGGCCCACACGGCGGCCGGGCCGGGCACGTCCATGCCGCCGCGCACCGCGCGCCACTCGACCGCGTCCAGGTAGCCGGCCTGCCAGCCCTCCGGCCAGGGTGACTCCTCGACACTGCCGGCCCCGGGCAGGAGCGGGCCGGCGTCGGTGCCGATTTCCGCCGTGTCGGATGTCGCGATGCGCCACGCCGACGCCCTGGCGACGACCCGCTCGGCGATCGCCAGCTCGGCCTGCAGCAGTTCGACCGACCGGCCGGGCCGCTCGATCCGGGCCCGCACGATGAGCTCGGCGACCGGTGCCGGCCCGAGGATCTCGACGGTCACGCGGGCGAGTTCGGCCGGATGGGTGGTTTCGACGGTTTCGAGGGCCCGGACGAGCAACGCCGACGGCGGGCCGAAGTGCTGGGCGTCCGGGGTCCACGGCCCGGCCGTGTGCCCGGTCGCGGAGAACCGGCCGTCGCCGAGCGGGACGTAGAAGGCGTCGGCCATCAGTCGGCCCGGTCCAGCGGCGTCTCGTCGCCCGCGTCGGGTTCCGGCCAGCCGGGGTATTCGGGTGGGGTGCCGCCGTACTCGGGGCAGTGCGCCTGGTGGTCGCACCAGTTGCACAGCTTGCTCTTGTTCGCCCGGAAGTCGCCGGTCTTGCCCGCCTTGAGGATGGCCTGCCAGATGGCTTCCAGCGTGCGTTCGAAGCGCAGCAGCTCGGCTTCGTCGGGGGTGTAGGCGAGCGATTGGCCGTCGGTGAGGTACATGAGCTTGAGCTGGCGCGGGACGATCCCGCGCAGCCGCCACAGGACCACGGCGTAGAACTTCATCTGGAACATCGCCTTGGCCTCGCCGATCTCGCGCGGCGCGGCACCGGTCTTGTAGTCGACGACCCGGATCTCACCGGTCGGCGCGACGTCGAGCCGGTCGATGTAGCCGCGCAGCAGCACGCCGGAGCCGAGCTCGATCTCGACGTGCAGCTCGCAGGCCTCGGGTTCCAGCCGCCGCGGGTCTTCCAGTTCGAAGTAAGCGTCCAGCAGCTTTTCCGCCGACCGGAGCCAGTCCGCTTGGTCGTCGGGCTTTCCGCCGTCGAACAGTTCGGTCCACTCCGGACGGTCGGCGGACAGCTCGCTCCACGCCGGGCCGAGCAGCTCGCGGGCCCGCGGCGGGACGCGCTCGGCGGCCGGCAGGGCGAAGAGCCGCTCCAGGACGGAGTGCACGAGCGTGCCGCGCAGCTGGGCCTTGGTCGGGACCTCCGGCAGCCGGTCGACCGCGCGGAACCGGTAGAGCAGCGGGCACTGCTTGAAGTCGCTGGCCCGTGACGGCGACAACGCGGGCCGCCGCCGCACCTCGGTGGCGACGGCGGCTGGGGTGTCGGTGGTCACGGTGTCGGCGTCGGGCATGGGCAGAGCGTAACGCCGGGGTCCGACAGTTCCGGCGACCGCAACGCCCGCCACCCCCACCCGGAACGGACGACACGCGTACCTGCACGGACGACACGCGTACCGGGATGGACGACACGACCGGCCGCCGTGTCGGCCGCCGGGGTACGCGTGTCGTCCGGGGCGACACCGGTGGGGGCCGGATCACCCGGGACCCACACCCGGGGCTCTAGGCTCTCCGCATGGCCGCGACCAGTGAGCAGGGCACCGGGGGCACCCGGCAGGCCGTCCGCTCGGACGGCGGCCTCGTGCTGTTCCGGGTCGCCGGGGTGCCGGTGCTGCTCGCGCCGTCCTGGTGGGTCGGCTCGCTGATCGTCGTCGTGCTCTACGCGCCGCTGGTCGGGCGGCTGCTCCCGGACGCCTCGGCGACGACGTCGTGGCTGCTGGCCGGCGCGTTCGCGCTGCTGCTGGGCCTGTCCGTGCTCGCGCACGAGCTCGGGCACTGCCTGGTCGCGCTGCGGCTGGGGATCCCCGTGCGGCGGCTGCGGCTGTTCCTCCTCGGCGGACTGTCCGAAGTGGCCCGCACCCCGAAGCGCCCGAGCGACGAAGGCCTGGTCGCCGCGGCCGGTCCCGCCGTGTCGCTGCTGCTCGGCGGCTTCTGCGGGCTGCTGATGTTCGCCGTGCCGCCGGACGGCGCGGTCTGGCTCCTGGTGGCCGAGTGCGCGGTGGCGAACCTCGCCGTCGGCGTGTTCAACCTGCTGCCCGGGCTGCCCCTGGACGGCGGCCGGCTGGTCCGCGCCGGGGTCTGGGCGGCCACCGGCATCCGCGCCAAGGGCACGCGCGCGGCGGTCGCCGGCGGCGCGGTCGTGGCCGCCGGGCTGCTGGTCTGGGCCTTGTGGGGCCTGGCGACCGCGAGCCCGGACCGCTGGCTGCGGCTGGGCGTCTGCGTCGTCACGGCGTGGTTCGTGATCCTCGGCGCGCGCTCGGAGCTGGCCGCCGAAGCCCGCCGCACGTGGCCGGACGGCCTGGTCCTCGGCGAGCTGGTCCGGCCGGTGCTGCAGCTGCCCGCCGAAAGCCCGGTGTCGGACGCGCTGGCCGCGTCGGCCGGCCGGGGCGTGGTCCTGGTCCGCGCCGACGGCGTGGCGGCCGGGCTCCTGGACGTGGGCGCGGCGGAGCGGCTCGCGAGCTCCTCGCCGCACGCCCCGGCCGAGTTCGCCGCCGAACCGATCCGGGCCGAGACCGTGCTGCTGGCGTCGGAGCCGGGGGAGGACGTCGTCGAGCGGGTCCGCGAGACCGCGGCGTGGCAGTTCCTCGTGGTCGACGACGAGGGCCGCCCGGCGGGCGTGCTGCGCCGGGACGACCTGCGGGCCGCGCTGAACCGCCGTACCCGCTGAGCCCGGCGCCCGCGCGGCCTGCGAAGATCTGGTGTCGGCCAAACGGGTTACAGGCGCAGGAGGAAGTGTTGTCGGTCAGCGGACCGTTTAGCGCGGGTGATCGGGTGCAGTTGACCGACTCGAAGGGGCGGCACTACACCCTGACGCTGGCCGCCGGTGGTGAGTACCACACCCACCGCGGCGCCCTGGCCCACGACGACCTCATCGGCCGTCCCGAAGGGTCGGTGGTCACGTCCGCGGGCGGGTCGACGTACCTCGCGCTGCGCCCCCTGCTGCCGGACTACGTCCTCTCGATGCCCCGCGGCGCGCAGGTGATCTACCCGAAGGACGCGGCGCAGATCGTGATGTGGGGCGACATCTTCCCCGGCGCGCGCGTGCTCGAGGCGGGCGCCGGTTCCGGCGCGCTGACGTGTTCGCTGCTGCGCGCGGTCGGCCCGGCCGGGCAGGTGCACTCCTACGAGATCCGCGACGACCACGCCGAACACGCCGAGCGGAACGTGGTGAAGTTCTTCGGCGAGAAGCCGGCCAACTGGTCGCTCACGGTGGCCGACCTGGCCTCGCACGAGGGCGAGGTCGACCGCGTCGTGCTGGACATGCTGGCGCCGTGGGACCAGCTGCCGAACGTGGCCGCCCACCTCGTGCCGGGCGGGGTGCTGACGGTCTACGTCGCGACGGTGACGCAGCTTTCGCGCGTCACGGAGTCGCTGCGCGAGCAGCAGTGCTGGACCGAGCCCGAGTCGTGGGAGACGCTGATGCGCCCGTGGCACGTAGTGGGCCTGGCGGTCCGCCCGGACCACCGCATGGTGGCGCACACGGCGTTCCTGCTCACGGCCCGCCGGCTGGCGGACGGCACCGTGTCGCCCCGGGTCTCGCGGCGGCCGAGCAAGGGCAAGGGCTGAGGTAGAGCCGCGCCGGAAGGCCGCGAACGACGTGCGGGGCGCCGGCCTCGCGATCCCGCGGGTCTGTTTTCGCGGGGGCGAACCCGGAGGGCGCGGTGTTGCGGAACGCCACCCTCAGCCGCGCGAGCCTGACCCGGTGCGCTCCTGCGGGACGCGGACCTGCGCGGCGCCGACTTCCGCGCGGCCGACCTGGCGGCCGCGGACCTGACCGGAGCCTTCGCCGACGCGACCGCCCGCTGGCCCGACGGGTTCACGCCGCCCGGCACGCACCAGCGGCCGCGGACCTGACCGGGCACGGGCGCCCGGGCCCCGGGCTCAGCCCGGCACGCACCAGCGGCCGTTCTCCTTGTGCAGCGGGAAGGGCGTGTCCTTGGTGCCGCCCGCCGCTTCGACGTGCACCTTCGCCGTCGCGGACTCGCCGCGCAGCTCCGGGGGTGCGGCCAGCTTCGCCGTGACCGGGCCGGCCGCGTCCCAGGTTCGCTGGAGGCCGGCGAGTGCGTCGGCGGTCTGCGGGCGGCAGGTGAGCTTCCCGAACGCCGCCGAGTCGTGGCGGGCGATCGCGTCGACGATCGCGCGGGCCAGCACCGCCACCGCCGCGGTGTCGGCCTCGTCGGGAGGCGGTGGCGGGGCCGACGGGCGGGGCGACGGCGACGGCGTGTCCGACGCCGCGGGCGGGGAGCCGGCCGGGGCGACGAGCAGCAGCCCGAGCACGGCACCCGCTCCGGCCACGCCGAGCAGCACCAGCCCGGCGGCGAGCGGGCGGTTCACCGCCGCCGGGTGCTCACGAGCCGTCCGCGTGGACGTTGGACAGGCACCAGAGCCCGGATTCCTTCTGCGCCGACATCGTGCCGACCTTGGTCTTGCTGCCGTCGGTGGCGGAGTAGCGGACGGTGGCCTTGTCGCCGGTCTCCTCCGGGGTGCCGGTCAGCTTCACCGTGACCTTCGGGATCTCGCCCGTGGTGCCCTCGTAGACGCTGCGGCAGATCGTGTCGCCGAGCGCCTTCTCGTCGCCCGCGTTGTAGGCCGAGAGGGTCGAGTCGAACAGCTCCTGCGAGCTGGCCTTGCCACCGGGCGCCGGGCCGCCCGCGGGCTTGCTCTTCGACGTCGGGCTGGTCGGTGCGGTGCTCTTGGGCTTCGGGGTGGACGCCTTCGGCACCGTGGAGGGCGCGGTCGGTGCGGCCGAGCTGCTGGTCGCGGGCGGTGCGGCGGTCTGCTGGTCGTCGCCGTTCATGAGCACGAACGCGGTCACGCCACCGCCGACGAGCACCACCGCGGCGGCCGCGATGCCGACGATCAGGCCGGTCTTCTTCTTGGGCGGGGGTGCCTCGCCGAAGCTGCCGCCGTACGGGTCGTGGCCGCCGAAGGACTGGGGCGGCCGGCCCCACTGGTCCTGCTGGCCGTACTGCGGGTGGCCCTGCTGGGGCTGAGGGCCCGTCTGCGGCTGGTAACCGCCCTGGCCGGGCTGGTCGTAGGGCCCGGGCTGCCCGTACTGCTGGGTGCCGCCGTAGCCGCCGGGCTGGCCGAACTGCTGGGTGCCGCCGTAGCCGGGCTGGGGCTGGGGGCCGCTCTGGGGGTAGCCGCCCTGCTGCGGCTGACCGTACGGCCCGGGCTGCTGCCCGTAGCCGCCGGGCTGCTGGCCGTAGCCGCCCGGTTGCTGCGGCGGGTAGGTCATGACTGGTGCCCCCTAGCGTTCCTTCGATAGCGCCCGGCCATCAGGGCCGGTACGGCGTCGCCCGATGCTAGCCACCGGGCCGTCCCGCCGCGCGGTTAGGGCGGAACTGGCCGGAATTGCCCGGTCTCCCGGGCGAGGTTGGCGCCGCCACGCGCGGGGTACTCCCGACGTGCTTGCTTCCTCCCGGCCCGGACGGACCCGTCACACACCCGCGTCACGGCACCGAAATGGCCGCTTGCGCTGCGGGAATGTCCGTGCTGGGGGTGGCCGGCAAACCGCGACGCGCCGATCTTGTGATGCGGAAAGGCCTTTTCTTGTCGGTGATCGCCGGTACCGTGGAATGAAAAGCACTCCGAGGAGGTGCCCGATGCATCATGACCTTCCCGGAGGTCGGCGCGAGGAGGCCGACCCTTCAGCAACATCCGGAGCTGGGACGACGGCGGACGAGCAGGCTCGGCAGATCCGTTTTCTCGAGGAAGAAGTGGCGCTGCTGCGCCGCAAACTGACGGACTCGCCACGGCAGAACCGCGTTCTCGAACAGCGGCTCGCCGAGGCCTCGGAAAGGGTGAGCCAGCTCACCGAACGCAACACCAAACTGGTCGAAACCCTGCGCGAAGCGCGAGGACAGCTCCTCGCCCTCCGCGAGGAGGTCGACCGGCTGGCCCAGCCACCGTCCGGGTACGGCGTCTTCGTCGAGGCGTACGAGGACAACACGGTGGACGTCTTCACGGCCGGCCGGAAGATGCGGGTGTCGGTGTCGCCCGCGGTCGAGCTCTCTTCGTTGCGTCGCGGCCAGGCGCTGCGGCTCAACGAGGCGCTCACCGTGGTCGAGGCCGGCGGCTTCGAACGCGTCGGTGAGGTGTGCGCCCTGCGTGAGGTGCTCGCATCGGACGTCGAGGGCGGCAGCCTTCGCGCGCTGGTGGTCGGGCACGCGGACGAAGAGCGGGTGGTCCTGCTCTCCGACCTGCTGGCCGAGCAGCCGCTCAAGCCGGGCGACTCGCTGCTGGTGGACTCCAAGGCCGGCTACGCGTACGAGCGCGTGCCGAAGGCGGAGGTCGAGGACCTGGTGCTGGAGGAGGTGCCCGACGTCCGCTACGAGGACATCGGTGGCCTCACCCGGCAGATCGAGCAGATCAGGGACGCGGTCGAGCTGCCGTTCCTGCACGCCGACCTGTACCAGGAGTACCAGCTGCGCCCGCCCAAGGGCGTCCTGCTCTACGGCCCGCCGGGCTGCGGCAAGACGCTCATCGCCAAGGCGGTGGCGAACTCGCTGGCCAAGAAGGTGGCGGCGGCGCGGGGCGACAACGAGGACGGGAAGTCCTACTTCCTGAACATCAAGGGTCCCGAACTGCTCAACAAGTTCGTCGGGGAGACCGAGCGGCACATCCGCTTGATCTTCCAGCGGGCGCGGGAGAAGGCCTCCGAGGGCACCCCGGTGATCGTGTTCTTCGACGAGATGGACTCGATCTTCCGGACCCGTGGGTCGGGCGTGTCGTCCGACGTGGAGACCACGATCGTGCCGCAGCTGCTGTCGGAGATCGACGGTGTCGAAGGCCTGGAGAACGTCATCGTCATCGGCGCCTCCAACCGCGAGGACATGATCGACCCGGCGATCCTGCGGCCGGGCCGGCTCGACGTCAAGATCAAGATCGAGCGTCCGGACGCCGAAGGCGCGAAGGACATCTTCTCCAAGTACCTGGCCGAAGGCCTGCCGATCCACGCCGACGACCTCGCCGAGTTCGGCGGGGACCCGAAGGCGACGTTCGACGCGATGATCCAGCACACCGTCGAGCGGATGTACGAGGAGAGCGACGAGAACCGGTTCCTCGAGGTGACCTACGCCAACGGGGACAAGGAAGTCCTGTACTTCCGCGACTTCAACTCGGGCGCGATGATCCAGAACATCGTGGACCGGGCGAAGAAGTCGGCGATCAAGTCGGTGCTGGAGACCAAGCAGCCCGGTCTCCGCGTGCAGCACCTGCTCGACGCGATCGTCGACGAGTTCGCGGAGAACGAGGACCTGCCCAACACCACCAACCCGGACGACTGGGCCCGGATCTCCGGCAAGAAGGGCGAGCGGATCGTCTACATCCGCACGCTCGTCACCGGCAAGAACCAGGACTCGGGGCGGGCGATCGACACCGCCACGAACACCGGTCAGTACCTGTAGGAGTTCGAGTGTCCGATGGGCGGTTGCCGCGAGGCAGCCGCCCATCGGCGCGTCTAACGGCGGACGAGTTCCGCGTCGACCCGAGTTGAGCGCCGCAGGCGCAACTTCCCGTGCGCGGCGAGGATCCCCAGCACCACCAGCAGGGCCCCGGCCGGCTGGTTCCAGCTCACCGGCTCACCGAGCACCAGCACGCCGAGCAGCACGCCCACCACCGGCGTCAGGTACGTCACCGCCGAGGCGTTGGCCGCGCCCCAGGCGGCGATGATCCGCGTGTTCCAGGCGTACGCGATGCCCGTGCCGAAGACGCCGAGCACCACCATGCTCCCCACCACCGGCAGGCTCAGGTGCACCGGCGTCGCCGCGATCACCGGGGTCAGCAGGCCCAGGATCACCGTCGCCGACGCCGTCTGCCCGAACGCGACGACCACCGGGTCCGTCCCACGGGGTGAGAGAAACCGGCGCAGGTAGACGAAACACGCGCCGTAGCACGCCGTCGCGCCGAGGCAGGCGAGCTGGGCCGTCAGCCGGTGCGACACGTCGATGCCGTGCCACACCCCGACGATCGTGAGCACGCCGGCGAACCCGAGCAGCAGGCCGAGCACCCGCGGCGGCGTGAACCGCTCCTCCGGCAGCGCCGCGGCCGCCAGCAGCATCGTGACCAGCGGCGTCGTCGCGTTGAAGATGCTGGCCAAGCCGGACGAAATGTACTGTTCCGCCCACGAGAACAGCAGGAACGGCACCACGCACAACAGCACCGACACGGCCGCGAGGTGACCCCACAGCACCGGATCGCGGGGGAGCGGCCGCCGGCGCACCACCAGGATCACGGCCAGCGCCAGCGCGCCCAGCGCGACCCGGGCCAGCGCGACCTGGCCCGGGGAGAGCCCGCCGAGACCGACCTTGATGAACAGGAAACTCGCACCCCACACGATCGCCAGCAGCGCGAACCGCACCGTGACCCCGAACTCCGTCCGTCGCATGGCCGCAGTCAAACCGCCGGACCGACCGCGAAGCCAGTGGTTTTCCGACGCCGTGTTGTGTATAACGACCTATACCATGGGGCAGGAATGGCAGGCAGCGGTCGAATACGTCGCGGACCGGGTCACCGGGCCGCCGCTGCCGGAGGACCTGGACGTCACGATCCACTTCCACCCGGACCGGCTGGTGGGGACGGTGCCGCTGCTGCGGCACTGGCTGACCGACGGCGTCTACCGCTCGCAGTTCGAGACCGGCACGGGCAACGGCGGCCTGACCGCGCACCCCGGCGGCGACCGGTGGCACTGGGAGCACCGGATGTTCGGCGGCGTCTACGACGAGCTGCCGCCGTCGCTCCGGCCGAAGTACGGCTCGCTCGACCACCGCCGCCGCCCGGCCGGTGGCTCCGTGCGGTTCGGCTCGGCCCACTTCCGGCTCAAGCGGGAAGTGCTGACGCGCACGACGTTCTGCTATCCGGACAGCTTCCGCGAACCGGCGCACTTCGGCACGCTCGCGCACATGCCGCTGATCCCCCTCGTCGAGGCGGACGCCCCCGACGAGCTCGACGACTACATCGAGGCCCACGTCCACGGCCCGCTGCGGCTGGCGGACGACGTCGCGGCCCTGGTGCTGGACCCGGCCTTCCGCGGCACCGACGTCGAAGCGGCGGCCGCCGGCTTCCGGTTCCCGACGTACTGGCACCACGGGTTCCGGCTCCCGGTGGCGGAGCTCGCCGAGCACGCGGACTACCGCGGCGAGGAAGCCGTGCGGGCCGGCGAAGACATCGCCGAGGACGGGTGGCTGGACGCCCGCGTCATCGGCGACGCCGTCCGCGCCGGCCGGCACGACCCCCAGGTGCTCAAGCGCGTGTGGCACTGCACCGCGCGGTTCGGCCTACGCGGGTAGCAGGGCCTCGGCCAGCCGCCGCCAGTGCGGCATGGCCGAGGTGCCCGGCTCGACCCCGATGACCTGGACGCCGACGTGGTCGGCGCCCGCGTCGAGGTGCCTGCCCAGCTTCGCGGTGATCGTCTCGAGGTCACCCCAGAACACGAGGTCGTCGACGAGGCGATCGCTGCCGCGGCCGCCGTCGATGTCCGCTTCCGTGTACCCGAGCCGCCGGAACTTGGCGACGTTGTACTCCGAGGTGAGGTACATGTGCAGGTGGGCGCGGGCGATCTCGCGCGCCTTGGCCGGGTCGGTTTCGAAGAGCACCGCGTGCTCGACACCGAGGAACGGGCCGGCCCCGAGGATCTCCCGCGCCTGGGCCGTGTGCTCCGGGGTCACGTGGTAGGTGTGCGCGCCCGCCGACCGGTCGCGGGCCAGTGCCAGCATCTTCGGGCCGTACGCCGCGAGCAGCCGGCGCATCGGCGCGCGCGGTGCGGGGTTGACGTCCTGGCCGGCGTCCAGCGCGTCGAGGTAGCCGTTCATGGCCTGAAGCGGCTTCGCGCCGGGCTTTCCGGCGCCGAAGCCGAGGCCCAGCAGGTGGCGGTCCGGGTAGGCGTCCGCCAGCAGCAGGGCCGCGCCGCGGGTCCACTGCGGCTCGCGGGACCAGATCTGCGCGATCCCGTTGACGACAGTGAGGCGTTCGGTGGCCGACAGCAGGAACCCGGCGTGCGTCAGCGCTTCGCGGCCCTCGCTCTCCGGGATCCAAACCGCCGGCCAGCCGAGCTCTTCCAGTTCCCGCACCGAATCCCGGATCAGGCCGGCCGGCTGGTCCTCGAAGTCGAACGTCCAGATCCCGTAGCGGCCGAGCCGCATGTTCTCGATCGTACCCATAAATCGAAGTATCGCAGATTTACGATATGAATGGCCGGTCGGGTGGCGAACCCGGGGGAGGGTGAGGTCAGAGGGAGCGGCCGAGGATGGCGACGAGCTCGGCGATCCGGGCCTCGTCCCGCTTGTAGTGCGTCCACTTGCCGACGCGCGTCGCCCGCACCAGCCCGGCACGCTGCAGCGACGCCATATACGCCGAGACCGTCGACTGCGCGAGTCCCAGCTTCTCCTGGATGTGGCTCACGCACACGCCGACCTCGACCGGGTCGGCGATCGCCCGGTCCGCCGGGAAGTGCCGCTCGGGATCCCGCAACCACCGCAGCACCTGCAGCCGCACCGGGTTCGCGAGCGCCTTGAAGACGTCGAGCAACTGCTCGACCTCGGCCTGGGATCCGGTACGCGTCGTCATGGTGTCGCTGCCAGTATATCGGCGTATAACGACCTATACTCACCGGCGTGACCGAAGAACCCCGGCCCCGCGCGCCCATCACCGAAACCGACGTCCTGGCCTGGCTGGAGACGACGGCCGTCGCCGTGGAAGCGGGAGAGGTGAGTGCCCAGGAACTCATCGACATGCTCGGCGAGCTGCGCCGCGCGTCCGCGGCCTGCGCCGACGCCTCCGACTGGCTGCTGCTCGCGGCCCGTGAAGGCGGCGCCAGCCTGCGGCAGATCGCCCCCGTCTTCGGCAAGGGCTACGTCCGGGCCCCGGCCGCGCGCCTGGAGAAGCTCCACCGCCAAGCCCAGACCTCGGGGCAGTGGCTGGCCATCCTGCGGCACAAGCAGACCGCGTGAGCGCGCGCGTGGACCGCATCGCCCTCGGCCTGGCGGCGCTCGGCCGTCCCGCGTACATCAACCTGGGGCGGGACGGGGCGCTGCCGCCGGTGCGGGACGTCGCCTCGATGCGCGCGGCGACGTTCGCGGTGCTCGACGACGCCTACGCCGCGGGCGTCCGGCACGTCGACGTCGCCCGCTCCTACGGGCGCTCCGAGGAGTTCCTGGCCGGCTGGCTCGCCGAGCGCAGGCACCCGGGAGTCGAGATCTCCAGCAAGTGGGGCTACGCCTACGTCGGGGAGTGGCGGCTCGACGCCGACGTGCACGAGGTGAAGGAGCACTCGGCGGCGCGGTTCGCCACGCAGTGGGCGGAAACCCTGGCGTTGCTGGGGGACCGGGTCGGGCTCTACCAGGTGCATTCGCTCACCGTGGACAGTCCGCTCTTCACCGACGAGCCGTTGCTCGAAGCCCTCGCGGAGCTGTCCGCGAACGGTGTCGCGGTCGGCTTTTCGACGTCCGGGCCGGCCCAGGCGGACGCGATCGAGCGGGCGTTCGCGCTGGAAGCGGCCGGGCAGCCGGTGTTCTCCGCGGTGCAGTCGACGTGGAACGTCCTGGAGCCGTCCGCGGGGCCGGCCCTGGCCGCGGCGCACGCGGCCGGGAACCGGGTGCTGGTCAAGGAAACCCTGGCCAACGGCAGGCTGGCGGTCGAAGCGCCGGCCGCGGTCCGCGGGATCGCCGCCGCGCACGGGACCGGGCCGGATGCGGTCGCGGTGGCCGCGGTGCTGGCGAACGACTGGGCGGACCGGGCGGTCATCGGCCCGGCGAGCCCGGCTCAGCTCGCGGCGAACCTGCAGGCCACGGCGCTGGAACTGACCGCGGCCGAACGGGATTCGCTGGCCGCGCTCGCCGAGGAGCCCGGGGCGTACTGGCGACACCGGTCCTCGTTGGAGTGGGACTGAAGGGCTGCACTACCCTTCGCAGGCACGCCACGGACAACAGGAGGCCGGAGCAGGTGCGTCATCGGCAGGCGATCGCGTTGGCCGCGGTCGCGTTGGTGGGTCTCACGGGCTGCGACGGGCCCGATCCGAACAACCTCGAGACGTACTACGACGATCCGGTACCCACGTCCCCGGCGGCACCGGCGGCACCGAAGACGTCGGAAGCCCCGGTGAGCCCGGCGAAGGCGACCCCGGCGGCACCCGATCTCAGCGGGCTCGCGCAGCGGGCACTGCTGTCCGATGCGGACGTCGCCGGGGAAGGCGTGCAGCCGGGCTCGGAGGAGACCGCGGGCTGCCTGGCGGACGGGCCGTCGGCGAGCAGCCGGACCGCGACCTGGCGCTACCCCAGCGGGTCGGAGCTGAGCCACCGCGTCTTCGTGTTCCCGGACCGGACGGCGGCCCAGGCCGTCGCGGAGACCGACTGCGCGGGCAAGACGGTGAGCGTCCCGGCCCAGGCCGGGGTCGAACTGCAGCGTGCCTGGTGCGACGGCAAGACCTGCACGGTGCTGCTGGCCAGGAAAATGCTCGTGTCCGAGCTGACGGTCTCGGCGAGCACGGGGGCCCGCGCGGTGGACGCGGCGAAGCGCCTGCTGCCCGCGATGGCGGCGAAGCTGGCTGCTCAGCCGTAGCGGCGGAACCATTCCTGGACGCCTTCGCGGCCGTCGGGGATGAAGGGCAGCTCCGGCGCCGGGTCGTCGACCCAGGCCCGCAGCTCCGCCAGGGTGATCCAGCGGCCTTCCACGATCTCCTCGGCCTGGTGGCGGATCGGGCCGTCCCAGCGGACTTCGAAGGCGAAGTTGTGGCAGCGGTTGCGGCCGTCGTCGTAGACCTTGGTGAACAGCGGCACGGGTTCCACCCCCTGGACACCGAGTTCCTCGGCGAGTTCGCGGCGGGCGCACTCGGCCGGGGTTTCGCCGGCGGCCACCACGCCGCCGGCCCAGCAGTCCCAGGTGGAGGGGAAGACGTCCTTCCCGGGGGTGCGGAGGTGCACGTAGACCGCGTTTCCGTCACCCGAACGGACCAGGACCACGCCGGCGGCGTGCCACAGGCCTTCGCTGCGGAGGCGGGTGCGGACGGTGGTGCCGACCACCGCGCCGGCCTGGTCATAGAGGGCAACGAGTTCGTCACTGCCTGGCATGGGTGCATCGTTCCACTAGGGCGACCCCGTAGGGTGGTGACATGCGGCGGATCATGGGAACCGAAGTCGAGTACGGCATCTCCGTGCCGGGCGACGCGACGGCGAACCCGGTACTCACCTCCACCCAGGTCGTGCTGGCCTACGCGGCCGCGGCCGACATCCCGCGCGCCCGGCGGGCGCGGTGGGACTACGAGGTGGAGAGCCCGCTGCGGGACGCGCGCGGGTTCGACCTGACCGGCCCGGGCGGCCCGGGGCACGACCCGGACGTCGAGGACCTGGGGGCGGCGAACGTCATCCTCACCAACGGGGCGCGGCTGTACGTCGACCACGCGCACCCGGAGTACTCGGCGCCCGAGGTGACGAACGCGCGGGACGCGGTCATCTGGGACAAGGCCGGCGAGCGGGTGATGGAGGAGGCGGCGATGAAGGCCGCCTCCGTGCCGGGCCAGCCGCAGCTGCAGCTGTACAAGAACAACGTCGACGGCAAGGGCGCGAGCTACGGCACGCACGAGAACTACCTGTGCGCGCGGTCGACCCCGTTCACCGCGATCATCGCGGGGCTGACGCCGTTCTTCGTTTCGCGGCAGGTGGTGACCGGCTCGGGCCGGCTCGGGATCGGCCAGCAGAGTGAAGAGGCCGGGTTCCAGCTCTCCCAGCGTGCGGACTACATCGAGGTCGAGGTCGGCCTGGAGACCACGCTCAAGCGCGGGATCATCAACACCCGCGACGAGCCGCACGCGGACGCGGACAAGTACCGGCGGCTGCACGTCATCATCGGCGACGCGAACATGTCGGAGTACTCGACCTATCTGAAGGTCGGGACGACGGCGCTGGTGCTGGACCTGATCGAGTCGGGCATCCGGTTCGACGACCTGAAGCTCGACGAGCCGGTCAAGGCGGTGCACCAGATCAGCCACGACCCGACGCTGAAGACGCAGGTCGCGCTGGCCAACGGCAAGAAGTACACCGGGCTGGACCTGCAGTTCGCCTACCACGAGATCGCTTCGCAGAACCTGGAGCGCACCGGCGCCGACCAGGCCTCGAAGGAGGTCCTGCGGGTCTGGGGCGAGATACTGGACGCCCTGGCGCGCGACCCGCAGGAGTGCGCGGACCGGCTGGACTGGCCGGCGAAGCTGCGGCTGCTGGAGGGCTACCGCCAGCGGGACAACCTGGCCTGGGGCGCGCCGCGGCTGCGGCTGGTCGACCTGCAGTATTCGGACGTGCGGCTGGCAAAGGGCCTGTACAACCGGCTCGTCACCCGCGGGTCGATGAAGCGGCTGGTCTCGGAGGAGGAGGTGCTGGCCGCGGTGACGACGCCTCCGTCGGACACGCGGGCCTACTTCCGCGGCCGGGCGCTGGAGAAGTACGCGACGTCCATCGCGGCGGCTTCGTGGGATTCGGTCATCTTCGACGTGGGCAAGGAGTCGCTGGTGCGGATCCCCACCCTCGAGCCGCTGCGGGGGACGAAGGCGCACGTCGGCAAGTTGCTGGACAACGCGGCGACGGCGGAGGAGCTGGTGGAGGCGCTCACCGGTTCGGACTAGGCGGTTGGCACACCGATCGCGGCGTTGCCCCGAATGTCGGGGCCGCTGGGTAGGCTAGGAAACATCAGCCACACCGGGAGGCGAGATGGCCCAGGAAAAGATCGAAAAGCACGGCGGTGGTGACTCCGACGAGGAGTTCGACGACACCGGCGCGGCGGGTCAGGAGCGGCGCGAGAAGCTCGGCGAGGACGTGGACACGATCCTCGACGAGATCGACGACGTGCTCGAAGAGAACGCCGAGGACTTCGTCCGGGCCTATGTGCAGAAGGGCGGCGAATAGCCGCTCGGGCGCACTGCGCCCTTGCCGACCGTTCAGCCGGCGGCCGGAGTTCCGCGTGGCGTCCTCCGCGCGCGGGGCTCCGGCCCGCACAGATGGGATTTTTGAGCACGTATGGACAACACCAGGGGCATCTCGGGTCCCGCGCTGCCTGCGGCGTACTTTTCCTCGGCGACGTCGTCGTTTTCGGACTTCCTGCGCGTCCAGGCGCCGGAACTGCTCCCGGAGCGGCGCGTGGCGCCGGGTGCGGCGGAGCTGGGCCTCCCGCACGGGACGACGATCGTCGCGTGCACGTTCGCGGGCGGTGTGCTGATCGCGGGTGACCGGCGGGCGACGTCGGGGAACCTGATCGCGAGCCGCGACATCGAGAAGGTGCACGTCACCGACGAGTATTCGGCGGTCGGCATCGCGGGCACGGCGGGGCTGGCCGTGGAGATGGTGCGGCTGTACGCGGTCGAGCTGGCGCACTACGAGAAGATCGAGGGCGTTTCGCTGTCGCTGGACGGCAAGACGAACAAGCTGGCCGGGATGGTCAAGGCGAACCTCGAGATGGCGATGGCCGGGCTGGCGGCGATCCCGTTGTTCGTGGGGTACGACCTGGAGGCCGAGGACGCCAAGCACGCCGGGCGGATCGTGTCGTACGACGCCGCGGGCGGGCGCTACGAGGAGAACGGCGGCTACGCGGGCATCGGCTCGGGTTCGCTGTTCGCGAAGTCCGCGCTGAAGAAGCTGCACGACCCGGACGCCGACGTCGAAGGCGCGACGCGGGTCGCGGTGGAGGCGTTGTACGACGCGGCGGACGACGACACCGCGTCGGGCGGCCCGGACCTGGTGCGGCGGATCTTCCCGAGCGTCGTGACGATCACCGCGGAGCGCGGCGCCGTGCAGCTGTCGGAGTCGGAGACGGCGGCGGTGGCCGAAGCCGTGGTGGCCGGGCGGATCGAGCGCCAGCAGCGCCGGCTGTCCTGACCGGAACCGGACGACCAGTGAACGTTGGAACACCGAAAGACCTGGAGCGCACACCGTGACGATGCCGTTGTATGCCTCTCCCGAGCAGCTGATGCGGGAGCGTTCCGAGCTGGCGCGCAAGGGCATCGCGCGCGGCCGGAGCGTGGTGGTGCTGAAGTACTCGGGTGGCGTGCTGTTCGTGGCGGAGAACCCGTCGGCGACGCTGCACAAGGTCTCCGAGATCTACGACCGGATCGGGTTCGCCGCGGTCGGGCGCTACAGCGAGTTCGAGAACCTGCGCGTGGCGGGCATCCGCCACGCGGACCTGAAGGGCTACCAGTACGACCGGCGTGACGTGAGTGCCCGGGCGCTGGCGAACGCGTACGCGGCGACGCTGGGCAGCATCTTCACCGAGCAGCTGAAGCCGTTCGAGGTGGAGGTCTGCGTCGCGGAGGTCGGGGCGAGCGCGGCGGAGGACCAGCTGTACCGGCTGACCTACGACGGGTCCATCTTCGACGAGCCGCAGTACATCGTGATGGGCGGCCAGAACGAGAAGATCGCGGCCAAGCTGAAGGAGACGTTCGAGGACGGCCTGGATCTGCAGGCGGCCCTGGGCGTGGCGGTGGCGGCCCTGCGGACGCCGATCCAGCCGGCCCCGTCGACGTCGTCATCGGGCTCGTCCGCTTCGTCGTCGGCGAACGCATCGGCGAACGGCAACAGCGACGCGGACCCGATCAAGCTGGAGGTGGCGGTCCTGGACCGCGACCGCCCCCGCCGATCGTTCCGCCGCCTGACGGGCGCGGCACTGGACACGCTGCTCCCGGTCCCGGACCCGCAGGGCGAGGAGCCGGAGAGCAAGCCCGAAGGCGAGTGAGTTCCTGAGCGAGACGGGGGGTGGGCGGGTAGGCCCCGCCCCGCTCCCATCTGCGCCCCCGCCCACCGCCCATCGGGCGAAGGCGAGCAGGGGGCGCAGGTATCGAGGAGCCGCGGGTCCTACGGCCTTTCCGCACAACCGGCTCCAAAGACAACCCGCCTCGGCCACACCCCCCTGCCGACCCGATACGCAGCCGCATCAGCGGCCGGCAGGCCGGGTCAAGGCACGCTTTCCCGCCTTGACGCGGCGTGCCGGCCGTTGAACAATCCGGCGTTCGGGCCGGCGGGGAGAACCCGGCAGACCCCAACACCGCAGCGTCGATCCGGCGCACACCGGGCTCGAAGGCGCCGGTCCCACAGTCATCCCACCCGCTGCGCAACAGCGAGCAGATGGGCACTGGTTTCGAGGATCCGCGGATCCTGTTCACCGATCCGGGCGGCCCGCAGGGCCGCTTCGGCCAGGCTGTCGAACCGGTCGAGCCCGGCCACGTCGAGCGCGGGCCACGCCGGGCCTTCGATCCCGTACACCCCGGCTTCCGGAAAGCCCGCGGCGACGACTTCGTCGCGCAGTTCGGTGGCGGTGTGCCAGTGCGTCGGCATGAACCCGACGTGGCCGTCGTACGCGCCGGTCTCGATGACCGCGCGGATCGGGTCGGTCAGCTCGGCGGTGAGGGTGCCCGTGGCGCCGGTTTCCAGCAGTGAGAGGTAGCGGCTGATGCCCGCGGCCGCGAGCAGCCCGCCCGGCCGCAGGACCCGGTGGGCTTCGGCGAGGGCCTGGGCGCGGTCGGCCGGTCCGACGAGGTGGTAGAGCGGCCCGAGCAGCAGGACGACGTCGAACGCGGCGTCCGGTGCGGTGAGGCTGCGGGCGTCCCCGGCCTCGGCGGTCACGCCGGGCAGCGTGCCGGCGTGCGCGACGTGGTCCGCGACGATGTCGACGAGGTGGACCGCGTGTCCATCGGTCGCGAGCCACTCGGCGTGGACACCGGTCCCGCCGCCGACGTCGAGCACGCGGGCGTGCGCGGGCAGGAAGCGGCGGAGCAGTTCGCGGGTGCGCAGGTACTCCAGCCGGCCGTGCGGGGTGCGGGCCAGCCGGGTGTGTTCGGCCGGGCCCGTGCGGTAGTGCGTGTCGAGATCCATGCCCGCAGTCTTCAGGACGTCGCGGGCGAGGTCCGGAAGGTCTGATCGGCGAACGCGAGCAGGTACGGCAGCGTCGCCCGGGCCGTGTGCCAGGTGTGGTTGAAGCCGCGTTCGGCATGGACCACCGCTTCCTGCCCGCGAGCGTGCAGTGCCTCCGCGATCCGCCGAGCCGTCGCGACGTCGGTCGGCGCCCCGGTGCCGACCGCGAGCATCACCGAGATCGGCGCCGTGAACTTCATCGTCGGCAGGTAGCGGCGGGGGGTGTTGGCGGCGATGGCCGCCCGGTTGCCGTCGAGGATGCCGACCGAGTCGTTGAGGTCGTCGTAGGGCAGCGCGATCACCAGGGTGGCGAACTCGTCGACGTGGTGGAGGCCGATGTTGAGCGCGCCGAAGCCGCCGCCGGACATGCCGCCCAGTGCCCGGTGGGCGCGGTCGGCGAGCGTGCGGTAGCGCTGGTCGACGGCCGGGACGACGGTGCCGGCCAGGTAGCTCTCCAGCTGCGGCCCGCCGGGCACGTTCAGGCACTCCCAGTCGGTGCTGGGGTTGCCGGCGGTCAGGTCGACGCTGACCACGATCATCGGCGCGATGACGTTGGCCTGCTGGAGCGCCAGGAGCGAGCCGGGGGCGTCGCCGGAGGTGAGCCAGTCGCGAGGACCGCCGAAGGGGTAGCCGTGGATGAGGTAGACGACCGGGTAGCGGCGGGTGGGATCGCTGTCGTACCCGGGCGGGAGGACGACGTAGTTGCTGCCCGAGGGGATCCCGTGGGCGGGATCGGCGAGGTTGACGACGTCGATCCGCTGCCCGGCGGCCGCCGCGCCCGCGCCGGGGTGCGGCCTGGACGACGACGAATCCGACGACGAATCCGGGGACGAGCCCGACGACGGTTCGGGGGCCTCCTTGCCGTCGTCGAGCAGGCGGCCGGCGAGGTTGACGACGCCGGGGCCGCGCTGGAGGAGCCGGGCCAGGTCGTCGGAGGTGCGGACGTACCCGACGTAGCTGTTGAGGGCGGTGACCGACGCCAGCAGCAGGAGCACGCCGAAGGCGGTGAACCCCCAGCGCCGGACCCGCCGCCGGTACCAGAGGGCGGCCACGACGGCGAGGACGGCGACGGCGGCCGAGGCGAAGCCGAGCCAGATGAGCGGTGACTCGAGCGGGCCCAGGTCGCGGGCGCGGGCGGTGACGTCACCCGGCAGCACCGGGTCGCTCGCGGCCCGGTGGATGACGCTCGCCAGGCCGTGCCCGTCCATCGAATCCCCGCTCGTCCCCTGGCCGCGGGCAGGAGTGCCCGCAACTCGATCGCGAAGCTAGCCGGGACCGGCTGTGGGTTCGTTGAGAAAAGGTAAAGGAAGGTTAAAGGCGGTAGAGGGTCAAGGCGCTGGGACGCGACCGGAAGCGGAACCGGTTGCCGAGCGGGCCGACCTCGCCGTCGGTGGCGACGCGGCGGTTGCCGTCGAGCAGCTCGACGTCCAGTTCGGGCAGGTCGAGCTCCTGGTAGACGTGGCTGGCGGCGAGGCTGCGGGTGATCATCGCGAGCAGGAACCGGGCCCGGGAGTAGGGCAGGTCGGCGCGCAGGTAGCGGATGTCCAGCAGGCCGGTGTCGAGCGCGGGGCGCCGGCTCGGGGCGAACCCCTTGGGCGCGTACGTGCCGTTGCCGACGAACAGCAGCCAGACCTGCGCCCGCTTGCCGTTGAGCCGGACGGTCAGCGGCTTGGCGTGCCGCAGCGTCCTGGCCAGCGCGATCGCGGCCGAAGGCCACTTCGGGTGCTTCTCCTGCAGCTTCTCCCGCAGCCGCACCATCTCCGGGTAGCCGCCCAGGCTGGCGGTGTTGACGAACCAGCGGTGGTCCGCCTCGCCGGCGCCGTCGATCTCGACTTCACCCAGGTCGACGCGGACCGCGTTGCCGACCTCGGTGGCCGCGTCGGCGTCGGGCATCGAGCTGACGCCGACGTCGCGGGCGAAGTGGTTGAGCGTCCCCGCCGGGACCAGGGCGAGCGGCAGGTCGCGTTCGGCGGCGACCGAGGCCACCGCCGCGACGGTGCCGTCCCCACCCGCGACGGCCAGCGCGCGGACCGTGCCACGGGCGTCGATCTCGGCTTCGAGCTGGGCGCGCAGGCCCCGCTCGGGATCCGGGTAGAGCAGCGTGGCCTTGGGCCAGGCGAACTTGACGTCCTCGGTCGGGTCTTGGCCGGCGACGCCGGAGTTCGGGTTGACGACGGCGAGCATGTCCTCGCCGTCGACCATCTCGGGCGCGTCGGCGTCGTGGGCCGTGCGGCCCGGGACGTCGTCGTGCAGGGGCCACCAGTGCCGGGTGGCCAGTCCCACGCCGACGCCGATACCCAGGCCGACACCGACGTCGGAGGGCCAGTGCACGCCGGTGTGCACCCGCGAGTAGGCCACGGCCAGCGCCAGCGGCGCCACGACGAGCCCGGCCCGCGGCGACTCCATCGCCACCGCCGTCGCGAACGCGGCCGCGGACGCGGAGTGGCCGGAGGGGAAGGACGAGGACGTGGGCCGTTTCCGCAGGCGGCGGCGCATCGGTGTCTCTTCTTCGGCCGGGCGGCGGCGGGGGAAGAGCGGTTTCCCGATCAGGTTGGCCGCGGCGCTGGCCCCGGCGATCGCCACGACCCCGCGCAGCGCGCCCCGGCGGGTCGCGCCCGGGCGGGCGGCCAGCAGCGCGGCGACACCCCACCACAGGCGTGATTTGTTCGCCGATCTCGACAACGTCATCAGCGCGTCGTCGACCTTCGAGGCGGGCAACGAGGCACTGCGGCGCATCAGGGCGCGGTCGGTCCGGCCGACCCGCCGGAAGGCCCGGATGAGCTGGTGTGACAAGGAGTCCGCCTTCCGCACGTCGTCAAGAGCTGTGCTCCAATCGTGCCTGATTCGGGGAGATTTCACCGTCTGTGGCGTACTGAGGGCGTGTCGACGCCCGAACGGCGCACCGTCGAAGGGGGTGCAGCGCCTACTCTGGTGGAATGCAGCGGCGGATCTTTGGCATCGAGACCGAGTTCGGGGTCACGTGCACCTTCCACGGACAACGCAGGCTCTCGCCCGACGAGGTGGCGCGGTACCTGTTCAGGCGGGTCGTGTCGTGGGGACGCTCCTCCAACGTGTTCCTGTCGAACGGCTCGCGGCTCTACCTCGACGTCGGCTCGCACCCCGAGTACGCGACGGCCGAATGTGACGACCTGGTCCAGCTCGTCACCCACGACAAGGCCGGGGAGCGGATCCTCGAGGACCTGCTGGTCGACGCCGAACGGCGGCTCGCCGACGAAGGCATCGGCGGCGACATCTTCCTGTTCAAGAACAACACCGACTCGGCGGGCAACTCCTACGGCTGTCACGAGAACTACCTGGTGACCCGGGCGGGGGAGTTCTCCCGGATCGCGGACGTGCTGCTCCCGTTCCTGGTGACCCGCCAGCTCATCTGCGGTGCCGGCAAGGTGCTGCAGACCCCGCGCGGCGCGGTCTACTGCCTCTCCCAGCGTGCCGAGCACATCTGGGAGGGCGTTTCGAGCGCGACCACCCGCTCGCGGCCGATCATCAACACCCGCGACGAGCCGCACGCCGACGCCGAGCGCTACCGGCGCCTGCACGTCATCGTGGGCGACTCGAACATGGCCGAGCCGACGACCATGCTCAAGGTCGGCTCGGCGAACCTGGTCCTCGAGATGATCGAGGCCGGCGTCCAGTTCCGCGACTTCACCCTGGACAACCCGATCCGGGCGATCCGCGAAATCAGCCACGACCTCACCGGCCGCCGCCAGGTGCGGCTGGCGGGCGGGCGCGAGGCCTCGGCGCTGGACATCCAGCGCGAGTACCACGCCCGCGCGATCCAGCACATCAAGGACAACGGCACGACCGCGGCGAACGAGCGCGTCGTCGAGCTGTGGGGCCGGGCCCTGGACGCGGTCGAGCAGCAGGACTTCGGCAAGATCGACACCGAGATCGACTGGGCGATCAAGCACCGGCTGGTCGAGCGCTACCGGCACAAGCACGACCTGGACCTGTCCAGCCCGCGCATCGCCCAGCTCGACCTGGCCTACCACGACATCCGCCGGGGCCGGGGCATCTTCGACCTGCTCCAGCGCAAGGGCCTGGTCCGCCGGGTCACCGACGACGGCGAGATCGAAGCCGCCAAGGACACCCCGCCGCAGACGACCCGGGCGAAGCTGCGCGGCGACTTCATCGCCGCCGCCCAGGCCGCGGGCCGCGACTTCACCGTCGACTGGGTGCACCTGAAGCTGAACGACCAGGCCCAGCGCACGGTCCTGTGCAAGGACCCGTTCCGCTCGGTCGACGAGCGGGTGGAACGCCTGATCAGCTCGCTCTGACCCACCGTCCATGCGGGCCACCCCGGAACCCGGGGTGGCCCGCACGGCTGTCCGCGTGCGACGAAAGTCGGTTCCCGGGTGCGGGAGGATCGGGCGCATGCGTCTCGTGCTGATCGTGCTCGCCCTGCTGGTTTCGATCGCGGCTCCGGCGTCGGCGCGGGAGCACCCGCCGAGGTGGGAGCTCACGCCGACGGGGGTCACCGCCCAGTTCCGCGGCCTGTCGGCGGTCAGTGCCCGGGTCGCGTGGGTCAGCGGCACGCAGGGCACCGTCCTGCGCACCCTCGACGGCGGCCGTACCTGGGCGCCGGTCGGGCCGCCCGGGACCGAGGCGCTCCAGTTCCGCGACATCGAAGCCTTCGACGCCGACCACGCCGTGGTCCTCTCCATCGGGCCGGGCACCGACTCCCGCGTCTACCGGACCGACGACGGCGGCGCGCACTGGCGCCAGACGTTCCAGAACACCGACGCGGCGGCGTTCTACGACTGCCTCGCCTTCTTCGACCCGTGGCGTGGCCTGGCGATGAGCGACCCCGTCGACGGCCGGTTCCGGGTGCAGGCCACCTTCGACGGCGGCCGCAGCTGGCGGCCGGTGCCCGACAGCGGCTTCCCGCCCGCGCTGCCCGGTGAGGCCGGGTTCGCGGCCAGCGGCCAGTGCGTCACCACGGCCGGGCCGTTCGACGCCTGGCTCGCGACGGGCGGCGGCGCGACCGCCCGGGTGCTGCACTCCGGTGACGGCGGCCGGCACTGGACGGCGTCGGGCACGCCGTTGCCCAGCAGCCCGTCGGCGGGCGTGTTCGCCCTGGCCTTCCGCTCACCGTCCGAGGGCATCGCGATCGGTGGCGACTTCGCGAACCCGGACGCGCCCGGCCCGGCCGTCGCGCTCACCCGGGACCGCGGCCGCACCTGGACCACCCCGGCCCAGTACCCGGCCGGCTACCGCTCCGGGCTGGCCTGGCGCGGCGGGACGGTGCTCGCGGTCGGTCCCGGCGGCAGCGACTACAGCCCCGACGGCGGGCGGCACTGGACGTCGTTCGACACGGGCAGCTTCGACAGCGTCGACTGCGCCGGGGCGCACTGCTGGGCCAGTGGTGCCGGAGGCCGCGTCGCCCGCCTGGGCTCCTAGAGCACCTGGCCGGTCGGGCGGACCATGATCTCGTTGACGTCGACCGAGGGCGGCTGCCGGAGGGCGTAGAGGACCGCGCGGGCGATGTCGTCCGCGGCCAGCTTCGGCTTCTTGCGCTGCTCGTCGCTGAGGATGTCGGTGTCGGTGATGCCCGGGTTGATCAGCGTGACCCGGACACCGGTGCCGACGGCCTCCTCGCGGATGGCGCCGGCCATCCCGGTCACGGCCCACTTCGTGGCGGAGTAGAGGCTGGCGTTGCGGATGTAGCGGCCGGCGACCGAGCCGGTGATGAGCAGGTGCCCGGCGGTTTCCTTGAGCGCGGGCAGGGCGGCGCGGGCGGTGTAGGCGGCGCCGAGGACGTTGGTGCGGACCATGGGCTCCCACGCCGTGGGATCGGGGTCGTCGGTGCCGAAGAACGAGGTCCCGGTGCCGATGCCGGCGTTGGCGAAGGCGGCGTCGAGCCGCCCGAACTTTTCGACGGTCTCGGCGACGGCTCCGGAGATGCTCGGCCAGTCCCCGACATCGGCGGCGACGGCGATGGCCCGGTCCTCGCCGAGTTCGGCGGCGAGGGGCGTGACGGACTCGGCCTTGCGGGCGACGAGGGCGACCTTGAAGCCGGCTTCGGCGGCCAGGCGTGCGGTCGCGGCGCCGAGGCCGCGCGAGGCGCCGGTGATGAGGAGAACGCGATCATCCATGCACTCCAGGTTATGGGGGCCCGGGCCGGTTCTCACGGCACCAGGACGAGCCGGCCGCGCAGGCCGCCCGCGGCCAGCCGTTCGTGCGCGGCCGCCGCCTCGGCCAGGGGCCGGACTCCGGCCACGCGCAGGGGGAGCGTGCCGTTCTCCGCCAGGCGGGCCAGCTCGGCCAGGCGTTCGCCGTCCGCGCGGATCCAGACGGTGCGGACGCGGATCCCGCGGAGGGGGATCGGGGCGGCGCCCGCCGCGAACGCCACGAACTCGCCGCCGCCCCGGACCGCGTCGAGCGCGTCCAAGCCGAGCAGTGCGGTGTCGAGTGCGGCGTCCACCCCGCCCGGGACCACCGCGCGGACCCGGTCGGCCAGCGACGGGCCGCGTGGCACGAACTCGTCGGCGCCGAAGGCCCGGACCTGCGCTTCGTCGGCTTCGGAGGCCACCGCCACCACGCGGAGCTTCCGGGTGCGCGCGAGAGCGACGGCATACCCGCCGACCGCTCCGCCCGCCCCGGTGACCAGGACCGTCCCGGTGGTTTCGACGAGGTCGAGCGCCTGTGCGGCGGTGAGGGCGTTCAGCGGCAGGGTCGCGGCTTCGACCGGCGAAACACCTACCGGAGCAGGCGCGACCGCCGACGCGTCCAGGACGATGTGCTCGGCGTGGGTGCCGAGCGGCGTGGCGATCCGGTCGCGCAGGCCGATCACCGCCTCGCCCACCCGGAACCCGGTGCCCCCGGCATCGTCGATCTCCCCGGCGACGTCCCACCCCAGCCCGAGCACCTCCCGCGCGGGAACCACCCCCGCCGCACTCAGCACCCCGCTCCTGGTCGCCAGGTCCACCGGGTTCACCGCGGCCGCCGCCACCCGGATCCGCACCTGGCCCGGACCCGGCTCGGGCACGGGTACCTCGGCGAACTCCAGCACCTCCGGCCCACCGAACCGCCGGACCACCACCGCACGCATCGCCTGCTCCTCTCGACCGGGAAACCTTCCGCAGCAAACGTATGGGGAGCTACTCTCCATCGGGAAGTACGCACTTGCAGGTGCCCACCGAACGAGGAGGTTCGCCCGGTGCCCACGCGCACGGCGGAACAGCGGCGGCAAGCCGAAAAGGCCGCCTACGACGCCTACCTGGCGGCGTGCCCCACCCGGAAGCTGCTGGACGAGATCGCCGGCAAGTGGGTCAGCCTCGTCCTGGTCGCGCTCGGTGACGGCCCGCAGCGCTACAGCGACCTTTCGCGGCGCATCGCCGGGGTCAGCCAGAAGATGCTCACCCAGACCCTGCGGGTGCTCGAACGGGACGGTCTGGTGCGCCGCGAAGTGACGCCGGCGGTGCCCGTCCGCGTCGAGTATTCCCTTACGCCACTGGGGGAATCGCTGCGCGCGCTGATGGCCGGGTTCAAGGCGTGGGCGGAGGCCAACTTCGAAGCCGTCGACGCCGCCCGGACCGATTACGACGCGCGTACCCCGGACCTCACGATCGGGCCGGGCGGTGCGGGCTAGGCTCTACGGGTGTCCACCGCACGCGCCGAACGGCTGGTCAATCTGGTGCTGGCCCTGTTGTCCACCCGGCAGTACCTCACTGCCGAGAAGATCCGCGGCATCGTGCCCGGCTACGGCGACGCGGCCAGCGACGAGGCCTACTTCCGGATGTTCGAACGGGACAAGACCGAGCTGCGCGAGCTCGGCATCCCGTTGGAGACCGGCCGCAACTCCGCGTTCGACGCGATCGAGGGCTACCGCATCGCGCGCCGCGACTACGAACTCGGCGAGATCGACCTCGCCCCCGACGAAGCCGCCGCGGTCGCGCTGGCGTCCCGGCTGTGGGACTCCCCGGAGCTGACCGGCCAGGCGCAGGGGGCGCTCGTGAAGCTGCGCGCCGCCGGCCTGGAGGTCGACGACCAGGCGCCCACCGTGGTCGAGCCGCGCGTGCGCGCCGAACCGGCGTTCGGGCCGCTGCTGGCCGCGGTCCAGAACGGCCAGGCCGTCCGCTTCGAGTACCGCCGCAGCGGTTCCCCGGAGCGGATCATGCGCACCCTGGAACCCTGGGGCGTGGTGTCGTGGCGGGCCCGCTGGTACGTCGTCGGGCACGACCGCGACCGCGGCGCCACCCGCTGCTTCCGGCTCTCCCGCGTCACCGGGCAGGTCCGCCCGGTCGGCAAGCCCGGCGAGGTCCGGCGCCCCGAGAGCGTCAACCTGCTCAAGCTCGTCACGGCCACCGGCGACAGCGAACCGGCCCCGGTCACCACCGCCCGGGTCTGGGTCGCCGACGGCCGCGCGGCCGGCGTCCGCCGCCGCGGCACCGTGGTCGGCCGCGCGAGCGTCGACGGCGAAGAGGGCGACCTCGTGGAGATCGGCCTGCTCTACCCGGAATCGGCCGCCGACTGGATCAGCGCGCAAGGCCCGGACGTCGTCGTGTTCGAACCCGACGTGCTGGCCAAGAGCGTCCAGGACCGGCTGGAAGCCGTCGTCGCCCGGCAGGTGAGTGCCCGGTGAGCGGGTCCACCGACCGGATGCCGAGACTGCTCGCTCTCGTGCCGTACCTGCTGGCGCGCCCGGGCATCCGCGTCGACGAGGCCGCGCAGGACTTCGACGTCACGCCGAAGCAGCTGCGCAAGGACCTCGAGCTGCTGTGGATGTGCGGGCTGCCCGGCTACGGCCCCGGCGACCTGATCGACCTGTCCTTCGAGGGCGACACGATCATCGTCACCCACGACGCCGGGATGAGCCGCCCGTTGCGCCTGACCGGCGGCGAGGCGACCGCGCTGCTGGTGGCGCTGCGCGCGCTGGCCGAGACCCCGGGCGTGGTCGACGGCGACGCCGTCCGCCGCTCCATCGCCAAGATCGAAGCCGCCGCCGGGCAGGCCCAGCCGGCCGGCGTGGTCGTCGGCGGAGGAGTGCGCGAGGGCAAGAAGACCGCGCGGACCCGCGAGGAGGTCGCCCGCGCGCTGCAGGACGGGCGCGCGCTGCGGATCCGCTACTACACCGCCTCGAAGGACCAGATCACCGAGCGCACGGTCGACCCGATGCGGCTGCTGATCGTCCAGGCCGTCGGCTACCTCGAGGCCTGGTGCCGCCGCGCCGAAGGCGTCCGGCTGTTCCGGCTCGACCGGATCGACGAGCTGACCGTCCTCGAAGAGCCGTCGCGGCCGCCCGCGCACGCCCACCCCACCGACATCTCCGACGGTGTCTTCCGCGAGCGTCCCGACCAGCGGGAGGCCGTCCTGGTCCTCGACCCGGACGCACGCTGGGTAGCCGAGTACTACCCGTGCGAGGAGCTCGACGAGCTCGACGGTGGCCGGCTGCGGATCCGGATGCGCTACGCCGACCAGTCGTGGATGGTGCGCCTGGTGCTGGGCCTGGGCGGGGAAGCGCTGGTGGAGAGCCCGGCCGACCTCGCGTCCGACGTCGGCCGCCGGGCCGCCGACGCGGTGGCCCGAGCCCGTCACCTTCCGTCAACCTGCGACCACTAGGCTGGTCGCGTGCCGTACCTGCCCACCGCCCTGCTCATCCTGATCGGCCTCGCCGGCCTCGTGGTCCTGCTGGTGCGGACCGTCAAGGTCTTGCGTGCCTTCCGGCAAACCACAAGCATGGTGGCTACGAACACCCAGGACCGGGCGGGGCTCGTGCGCGCCCGGTCGGCGGCGTTGCGCGTCGCGTTCGCGCAGCGCCACCGCAAAGCGGAAAACCAGTAACATCCCTACCAGACGCAGATAGGAGGCCACCATGCTGAACGGATTGCAGCCGTGGCATTTGATCATCTTGGTGCTCGTCGTCGTGCTGCTGTTCGGGGCCAAGAGGCTTCCCGACGCGGCCCGGTCCATCGGCAAGTCCATGAAGATCTTCAAGGCCGAGACCAAGGATCTCACCGGCGACAAGGCCGCGGTGCACGAAGACGCCGAGCCCGTCGAGACGAAGCAGATCCCGGCCACGCCCGCCGCGCCCGCATCGACCGACCAGCAGGTCGCCGACCTGCAGCGGCAGCTCGACGAGCTGAAGAAGCAGCAGGCGGCCGAGCAGCCGCAGAAGAACGTCAGCTGAGCGGCTCCGGCCACACCCGGTCCCCGGTCCACGGAGCGCGCCGAATCCGGCGCGCTCCGGCGGACTCCGACGAGAACGGAACAACCCGTGGCGGAACCCGCCTCCGGAAACGGTGACAGCCGCAGTTCCAAGCGGCGCAAGCGCAGCCGTCGCACCAACCCCGACGGCACGATGACGCTCATCGAGCACATCTACGAGTTCCGCCGCCGTCTCGGCTTCGCGCTGCTCGCCGTCGTCATCGGCGGCATCTTCGGGTTCATCTGGTTCGAGACCAACCTCGGGCCGATCCCGTCGCTTGGTGACCTCATGATCGGGCCGTACTGCCAGATACCGGCGCAGCAGCGCCTCAACGGCATCGACGGCTGCCGGCTGCTGCAGACCGTGCCGTTCGAGTCGTTCATGATCCGGCTGCAGGTCGGTGTCGCGGCGGGCGCGGTCGTCATGTCCCCGGCGTGGCTGTACCAGCTCTGGGCGTTCATCGCGCCGGGTCTGTACTCGAAGGAACGCAAGTACGCGCTGACCTTCGTCAGCTTCGCTTCGGTGCTGTTCGCCACCGGCGCGGTGCTCGCCTACCTCCTCGTGCCGCACGCTCTGGAACTGCTCACCAGCTTCGGCCAGGACCAGTTCGTCACCGCGCTGACCGCGGACAAGTACATCTCCTTCATCCTGTCGCTGCTGGTGATCTTCGGGGTGAGCTTCGAGCTCCCGCTGCTGGTCGTGATGCTCAACCGCGTCGGCGTCGTGAAGTACGTGCAGCTGAAGAAGTGGCGTCGGGGCATCGTGTTCGCGCTGTTCGTCTTCGCGGCGTTCGCCACGCCCGGCTCGGACCCGTTCTCGATGCTCGGCCTGGCAGCCGCGCTCACCGTGCTGTTCGAGATCGCCATCCAGCTCGCCCGGTGGCACGACCGGAAGAAGGACAAGCTGCGCACCGACGAGGGCTGGGACCAGCTCGCCGACGACGAAGCCGCGCCGTTCGACTACACGCCGAGCACCGTCGACGACGAGCCCTCCACCCCGACCGCGTCCGGCGGCCGCTCGAGCACCGACGACGTCACCTAGTGGGGATCCACGCCGCGCTCGCCGTGCACCCGGCGTCGGGGCACGGCGCGGCGGCCCGGATCGCCGACACCGTCGCCGAGCGGCTGCGCACCGCCGTGGACCGGCTCGATGTGCTCGTCGCCCACTCCGTCGAGGAGTCCCGGGCGCTGATGCGGTCGTCCCACGCCGCCGGGCTCGACGTCCTGATCGTGCTCGGCGGGGACGGCGCCGCCCACCAGGGCGTCCAGTTCTGCGCGAACCACGACGTCGCGCTCGGCCTGGTCCCGGCGGGCACCGGCAACGACTTCGCCCGCGCCCTCGGCCTCCCCGGCGAGCCGCTCCCGGCGGTCGACGCGCTGGTCGCCGCCCTGCGCTCGGGCGCCCGCCGGCGGATCGACCTCGGCCGCGTGGGCGACACCTGGTTCGCGACGGTGCTGTGCGCGGGGTTCGACGCGAGCGTCAACGAACGCGCCAACCGGATGCGCTGGCCGTCCGGGCCGCGCCGCTACGACGTCGCGATCCTGGCCGAACTGGCGGCGTTCCGCTCCCGCCCGGTGGTCGTCGACACCGGCACCGGCCGCCTCGAACTCGACGCGACACTCGTGGCGATCGGCAACACCCCCTTCTACGGCGGCGGCGTCCCGATCTGCCCGACGGCCGATCCCGAGGACGGCGTCTTCGACGTCACGATCATCGGCCACGCCACCCGCCGCGGCCTGATCCGCCTGCTCCCGGGCCTGCGCACCGGCAAGCACCTCACCCACCCGGCGGTCCGCACGCTGCGCGCCCGCTCGGTGACCCTGGCCGGCAACACCTGGCCCGCCTACGCCGACGGCGAACCGCAGGGCACGGTCCCGGTGACGGCCAGCTGCGTGCCGGGCGCCCTCACGGTGCTGGCCTAGCGGTCGTAGCCGCCCGCCCGTGCTACCAGGTGCCGGAAGTGTGCCGGGGTCAGCAGCCGTCCTGCCTCGGCGAAGTAGACGCCGCCGCAGCGGTGGCAGAACCAGCCCTGCTCCCACACCTGCTGGGCCGCCGGGACCCCGCGCCGCTGTCGCCGGTGCGCCCGCACGCGCCGCACGTACAGCCACACCAGCACGCCGGCCGCCACGTACACGCACACCGAAGGCAGCGAGAACAGCGCGACACCCAGCGCCTTCGCCGCCGCGCCGCCGGGCGGCGGGTCCTCGGACGCCGAGAACGGCAACAGCAGGAAACAACTGCCGGCCATGGCCAGCACGATCGCCGCCGCCAGCAGGCCGCCGCCGCGGCGCGGGGGAGGGAAGGGGTCCAGTGCCCGGGCCACCGCCGTCACCGACACGCCGCTGACCTGGCTGCTCGTCACGACGACGCCGTCACCGGCGGGCACGGTGACCATCGGGCCCTGGCCGCGGTAGAAGGAGTGCCCGCCGTGGTAGACCGCCGGCACGTGCTGCACCCGGTCCAGCTGCCCGCAGCCGGGACACGGTTCGATCATCGGGACCTCCTTCCGCCGCTCCGACGCGCCCGCCCGCCGTCCGGTTCCCGCGCCCGGCCCTCGCGTATAACGACCTATACCGCCCGGCGCGCCACGCCGTCGGTCACGCGGCGTGCGGACTGCCCGGGGGATGTGAAACGCTGACGAGGTGGCCAGTAGCCCTTCTCCGTCCCCGGCCGAGGCCTATTCGGCCTCCGCGCGCCGCGGGAAGTACCCCCAGCTGACGCGCTTCGCCGCGGAAGCGTCCTTCGAGTTCGACCGGTTCCAGATCCGCGGGTGCGAGGCCCTCGAAGACGGCCACGGCGTGCTGGTCTGCGCGCCCACCGGGGCGGGCAAGACCGTGGTCGGCGAGTTCGCCGTGCACCTGGCGCTCGCCGAGGGCCGCAAGTGCTTCTACACGACGCCGATCAAGGCGTTGTCGAACCAGAAGTACGCCGACCTCGTGGCCCGGTACGGCTCCGGCGCCGTCGGCCTGCTGACCGGGGACACCTCGATCAACGGCAACGCGCAGGTGGTCGTGATGACCACCGAGGTGCTGCGCAACATGCTCTACGCGGGCTCGTCCACGATCATCGACCTCGGTTACGTCGTGATGGACGAGGTCCACTACCTCGCCGACCGGTTCCGGGGCGCGGTGTGGGAAGAGGTCATCCTGCACCTGCCCGAGCACGTCCGCGTGGTGGGGCTGTCGGCGACGGTCAGCAACGCCGAGGAGTTCGGCGAGTGGCTGGTGGAGGTCCGGGGCGACACGACGGTCGTCGTGGACGAGCACCGGCCGGTCCCGCTCTGGCAGCACATGCTGGTGGGGAACCGGCTGCTGGACCTGTTCGCCGGGGACGACGTGCACGCGCCGGGTGCCGAGCTGCGGATCAACCCGACGCTGCTGCGCCGGACGGAGGAGATCGGCCGCCAGTACGCGCCGGCGGGGTTCCGCGGGCCGCGGGGCCGGCGGGGTGCGCCGCCGCGGATGCCGCGGTTCCGGCCGCCGTCGCGGGTCGACGTCGTCGAGCAGCTGGACCGGGCCGGGCTGCTGCCGGCGATCGTGTTCATCTTCTCCCGCGCCGGCTGCGACGCCGCGGTGGCGCAGTGCGTCCGGTCGGGGTTGCGGCTGAACGGGCCGGGTGAGGTCGAGGAGATCCGGCGGGTCATCGAGGAGCGCACCGCGGATCTGCCCGAAGGTGACCTGGGTGTGCTGGGGTACTGGGAGTGGCGGGAGGCGCTGGAGCGCGGGATCGCCGGGCACCACGCCGGGTTGCTGCCGGCGTTCAAGGAGACCGTCGAGGAGCTGTTCGTCCGCGGGCTGGTGAAGGTCGTGTTCGCCACGGAGACCTTGGCACTGGGGATCAACATGCCCGCCCGGACGGTCGTGCTCGAGCGGCTGGTGAAGTACAACGGCGAGGCGCACGTCGACCTGACGCCGGGGGAGTACACGCAGCTCACCGGCCGGGCCGGGCGGCGGGGCATCGACGTGGAGGGGCACGCGGTCGTCGCGTGGCAGCCGGGGGTGGATCCGAAGCAGGTGGCCGGGCTGGCGTCGACGCGGACCTATCCGCTGCGGTCGTCGTTCCGGCCGGGCTACAACATGGCGGTCAACCTGGTGGCGCAGGTCGGCGCGACCGAGGCGCGTGAGCTGCTGGAGCAGTCGTTCGCGCAGTTCCAGGCCGACCGGTCGGTGGTGGGCACCGCGCGCCGGATCGAGCGGAACAAGGAAGCGCTGAAGGGCTACACGGCCGCGGTGACCGGCGATTTCGACGAGGTCCTGGAGTACGTCGAGCTGCGGGCGAAGATTTCGGCGCGGGAGAAGGCGTTGTCGCGGCAGAACACGGCCGTGCGGCGGGCCGGGACCGCGGAGTCGCTGGAGAAGCTGCGCAAGGGTGACGTCATCGCGGTGCCGGCCGGGCGGCGGGCGGGGCTGGCGGTCGTGGTCGATCCGGGGCTGGACCCGATCCGGGAGCCGCGTCCGGTGGTGGTGACCGAGGACCGGTGGTCGGGGCCGTTGTCGGTGGCGGACTTTCCGGCGCCGGTGGAGGCGCTGGGGCGGATCAAGCTGCCCAAGCACATCGAGCTGCGGTCGCCGCGGACGCGCCGGGACATCGCTTCGGCGCTGCGCAACGCCGGGATTTCGCTGCCGGGCCGGCAGGCGCGGCGGTCGGGGGCGAACGAGGACGGGGAGCTGGCCGCGTTGCGGCGGGCGCTGCGGGCGCACCCGTGTCACGGGCTGGCCGAGCGCGAGGCGAACCTGCGCTGGGTCGAGCGGTACCAGCGACTCACCGCGGAGACGCAGCAGCTGGAGCGGAAGGTCGCGGCGACGACGCACTCGCTGGCGCGGGCGTTCGACCGGATTCTGGCGCTGCTGGGCGAGCGCGGCTATCTGGCAGCGGCGCAGAGCGCCTCCGTTGAGGGTGGTGGCGGGGGCATGGATGGACTGGGGCCGGAGTCGGCCGGGGATGGCGAGGATCGCGTCACCGAGCACGGCCGGCGGCTGACGCGGCTCTACAGCGAGTCGGACCTGCTGGCCGCCGAGTGCATCCGGCACGGCGTGTGGCGGAAGCTGAACCCCGCCGAACTGGCCGCGGTCGTGTCGACGCTCGTGTTCGAGGCGCGCCGGGACACCGCCGGTGAGCCGCGGCTGCCGGGTGGGGCGGTGCCCGAGGCGTGGCAGGAGACGGCGCGGCTGTGGGTGGAGCTGACCGAGGACGAGCGGCGGCACCGGCTCGATCGGACCCGGGAGCCCGACGCGGGGTTCGCGTGGCCGGTTTATCGGTGGGCTCGTGGTGAATCCTTGGAGAAGGTCCTCACCGCGGCCGAGGCCAACGGCCAGGAGCTGTCGGCCGGTGATTTCGTGCGCTGGTCGCGTCAGGTGATCGACCTGCTCGACCAGATCCGGGACGTGCTCGGCAAGGCGGATCCGGTGGGTGCGGCGGCGGCGGAGGCGGTGAAGGTCCTGCGCCGCGGAGTCGTGGCCGCGGGCGCGGCGTGAACTCGGTGTTAGCCCTGTTCGGTGGCTGCGCGGGCGGTGAGCGTGGACACGTGTGCTCGGCTCCGACCTGTGGTTGGATCGCGTGCGACACCGTGTGTGCGCGGCTTGCCGGTGTTTCGGGGTGGACAGCGAGATGAGCGAAGCAGGCGGAGGCAGACGATGAGCACGCCGTATGGCGGCAACGACCCACAGCAGCCCCAGTACGGGCAGCAGCCGGGCGGCGCGTACCCGCCGAGCGGTTCGCAGGAGCAGCCGCAGTGGGGGCAGTCGCAGCAGCCTTCTTACGATCCGAACCAGCAGCAGCCATGGGGCCAGCCGCAGCAGCCCCAGCAACCGCCCCAGTACGGGCAGCAGCCGGGCGGGTACACCCCGCCGCAGCAGCCGCAGTGGGGCCAGCAGCCGCCGCCCTACGGGCAGCAGCCCGGAGGTGGGTACCCGCAGAGCGGGCCGCAGGCCCAGCCGCAGTACGGGCAGCAGCCCGGTGGGGCGTACCCGCAGAGCGGGCCGCAGGCGCAGCCGCAGTACGGGCAGCAGCCGGGCGGCCAGTACGACTACGGCCAGCAGCAGTTCCCCGGCACGGCCGCCCCGGAGGGGGAGAAGCCGGCGAAGTCGAAGAAGGGCCTGCTGATCGGCGTGGTCGCGGCGATCGTGGCCGTCGCGGTGTTCCTGGTCCTGGGGTTCGTCGCGCCCGGGTTCCTGAAGACGCAGGTCTTCAACAACACGCAGATGCAGACCGACGTGCAGAAGCTGCTGACCGAGACGTACAAGATCGACGGCGTCACCGGTGTCACCTGCCCCGCCGAGCAGAAGGTGGAGGACGGGGCGAAGTTCGCCTGCACCGCCACGATCGCCGGGAAGCAGCAGCAGGTGCCGATCACCGTGAAGGGCGACGGCGGCAACTACGAGGTTTCCCCGCCCGTCGCCAAGTAGCGACCGCCGGCGACCCCGAGGTCCGGCCGCCGGAGGTTCCGGTGGCCGGGCTTCGTCGTTTCCGGAGATGATCCGGGCATGAGCGACTTCGAGATCCGGACGCTGGGCACCGGGGAGCACCGGGCGGCGAGCAACCTGTTCCGGGAGACCGTGCACTTCCCGCCGTCCGACGATGCCGAATGGGTGTACGCGGCGCGGTACTACCAGCCCGGGGGTGCGATCGGGGCGTTCGATCCGGAGCTCATCGGGACGGCGCGGTTCTTCGACGCGGAGCTGACGGTGCCCGGTGGGGCGCGGTTGCCGATGGTGGGTGTCACCTCCGTGGGGGTGCGCGCCGATCGCACCCGCCGGGGGGTGCTGCGGGCGCTGATGACGACGCAGCTGGCGGAGTTCGCCGCGCGCGGGGTGGTGTTCGCGAACCTGCTGGCGTCCGAGGCCGGGATCTACAGCCGGTTCGGCTACGGCTTGGCCACGCGGTACCGCACCTACAGCGTCGACCGGCACCGGGCGCGGCTGCGGCCGGACGCTCCGGTGGGCGGGGAGCTGGAACTGCTGGACCTCGGCCGGGCGCTGGAGGTCTGCCCCGGCGTCTACGACGGTCTCGAGCGCCGCCCGGGGATGATGTCCCGGCCGGAGGTGCTGTGGCGGCTCTACGAGACGCAGCTGCGGCGGCACGCTTCGCCGGTGAAGGCGGTCGTGCACCACGGGCCAGGGGGGCCGGACGGCTTCGCGACCTACTACGTCGAGGGCCCGCTCGCCCACCCGTGGACCAAGACCCTGGAGGTGGCGGACCTGTTCGCCGGCTCCGCGACCGCGTTCGCGGCGCTGTGGCGGTTCCTGCTCGGCGTCGACCTGGTCGATCGGGTCGTCGCCGATTCGCGGCCGCTGGACGATCCGATCGAGCTGCTGCTCGCCGATCACCGGAGCGGGAACGTCGACCGGATCGGTGACGAGCACTGGATCCGGCTCGTCGACGTCCCGGCCGCGTTGGCCGGCCGGACCTACGGGCACGCCGACGCGGTGGTCGTCGAGGTCGACGACCCGCTGCTGCCCGGTAACAGCGGCAGCTACCTCGTCGGCCCGGACGGTGCCGAGCGCACGGAGCGGCCGGCCGGGCTCCGCCTGGACGTCACCACCCTGGCCATGGTCTACCTCGGTACCTGGCGGCCTTCGGCGCTGGCGGCGGCCGGCCGGATCGAGGTGCGTGACCCGGCCGCTCCCGAGGCCGCGGACCTGCTCTTCGGCACCCGGCTGGCGGCCTGGAGCGGCAGCCACTTCTGAGCCGCCGCGGAAAACCGCGTGCCGGGGCGGATGTGCCGCGGCAAGATCGGGTGGATGACCGCCTTCGACGTCCGCCAGATCACCGAAGAGGAGCGGCGCGGCACGTTCGACCTGCTGCGCCGCGCGTTGCACAGCCGGCCCGTCCCCGACGACCTCTGGGCCCGGGTCGGGGAGTCCTGGCCCGCCGCGCACAAGTTCGGTGCGTTCGACGGCGGGAGCCCGATCGGGATCGTGAGCTCCTACGACACCGAGATCGCCGTTCCGGGTGGGCGGACGCTGCCGGTCGCCGCGGTGGAGGGCGTCGGCGTCCGCGCCGACCGGACCCGCCGGGGCGTGCTGAGCGCGATGATGGCCGCCCAGCTGGCCGATTTCGTGGCGCGCGGGCTGCCGCTGGCGGTCCTGCACGCCAGCGAACCCACCATCTACGGGCGGTTCGGCTACGGCTCGGCCGCCCTCGGCAAGACCTTGCGGCTGACGCGGCCGGCGGCCCGGCTCCACGAGCGCGTCGTCACCGGGGGTGCGGTCCGGCTGCTGACGCCCGAGGAGGCGGTGAAGGAGATTCCCGGGCTGTACCGGCGGATCGGGCTGCACCGGCCGGGCATGATCGGGCGGCCGGAGCGGTGGTGGCCGATCTCGCACGACCGGCACGTGAGCGGGGACGGCCACCTGGTCGCGGTCCACAGTGGACCGGATGGGGACGACGGCTTCGTCGTGTACGCCACGATCAACCGCCGGTCGTTCGATGCACCCGACCGCGGTGCGGTGCTGGACGTCCACGACCTGCACGCCGCCGGCCCGGCCGCGCGGGCCGCGCTCTGGCGGTTCCTGCTGTCGGTGGACCTGGTCTCCGAGGTGCACGCCCGCCACCGCCCGGTCGACGAGCCGCTGGCCCTGATGCTGACCGATCACCGGCACGCGGCCACGGCCGCCGTCGAGGACGACCTGTGGCTGCGTCCGGTCGACGTCGCGGCCGCGCTCGCCGCCCGGACCTACCGCGCGGCCGGACCGGTGGTGCTCGCGGTGACCGACCGCCTGCTGCCGGCCAACTCCGGGCACTACGAGATCGGCCCGGACGGCGCCCGGCGCACCGGCGCCGCCGCGGACCTGGCCCTCGACGTCGACACGCTCGGCATGCTCTACCTCGGGCAGTGGGCCGCGACGACGCTGGCGGACGCGGGCCGCATCGACGTCCGCGACGCGGCGGCGCTCGTGCGGGCCGACGAGCTGTTCACCACGACGGCCGCGCCGTGGTGCGGCACGTCCTTCTAGGTGCCGGGAAGGGCCTTGATCAGCCGTTCGACCGACTGGCCGAGGTTCCACCGTTCGGCCAGCTCGGCGACCCGGGCGGGGTCGGCCGGTGTCGCGGGCACGAGGTCGGGGCGTGACTGCTCCACCGGCGCGTCGACCGCCACCCGGACCACGGTCGGGGCGACGGCGAGGTAGTCCGCCGCATCCTTCAGCCGCAGCCGCGTCTTGAGCGGAACCGCGGCGTCCCCGGCGCCGGCCGCGGCCAGCAGGGCTTCGAGCGACCCGAACTGCGTGATCAGCTTCGCGGCGGTTTTCTCGCCGATGCCCGCGACGCCGGGCAGGCCGTCGGAGGGGTCGCCGCGCAGGGCGGACATGTCCGCGTACGCCGGCCCGGCGGTCTCGCGGGGCAGGCTGTAGCGCTCGGCGATCTCGGCCGGCCCGAGGACTTCGGCCTTGGCCCAGCCCTTGCCGACGTAGACGACCGACGCGGGCGAGGGTTCGCTGCGCACGAGCTGGAAGAGGTCCCGGTCACCGGTGATCACCTCGACCGGGTCGGACTTTTCGCGGGTCGCCAGCGCGCCGATGACGTCGTCGGCCTCGTAGCCGGCGGCTTCGGCGGTGGCGAACCCGAACGCTTCGAGCAGGTCGAGGATGATCGGCACCTGCGGGGTGAGGGTGTCGGGCACCTCTTCGACGTCCGGGCCGCTGCCGGTCTCTTCGGCCACCCGGTGCGCCTTGTAGCTGGGCAGCAGGTCGGTGCGGAACTTCGGCCGCCAGTCGGCGTCGAGGCAGCAGACCAGCCGCGTGGGCCGCCGGTCGGTGAGGATCCGCGCGATCGTGTCGGCGAACCCGCGCACGGCGTTGACCTGCGTCCCGTCGGCGGCGCGCATCGAGTCGGGCAGGGCGAAGAAGGAGCGGAAGTACAGGCTCGCGGAGTCGAGCAGGGCAAGGGGTCCGGTCACCCGCACAGCCTGCCATGCCCCGGCCCGGGTCAGGGGCAAGCCACGCGACTCGGCCCGGGAGGTGGAAGGCGCCCGGGGTGGGGGCCGCGGGGGCGGGCCGCTGTACGGATCGGCGCGGCCGGACGGCGCTGTTGGGATCCGGCGCAACGGGAAAGCCGGGCGTGGCCGCGCGGGCGCTGGGGTCGGCGCCGCGCTGATTCGCGCAGTGGAGACGCCGTGCGAAGCCGGGCGCCGTTTCGATGAGGCGCTCACCCCGGCCGCCACCCGCCTCGGCAGGCGCCGGTGGGGCTCGCGCCGCGGGCCGCGGCGGTGCCGGGGCGGGCTTGCCGGCTGCGTCACCCGGCCCGGCATGTCGTGGGCCCGGGCGCGTCCGCCGGTCGCGGTGCCCCACTAGGCTCGGCTTCATGTCGCGCCGTTCCCTCCACACGCCCGCTCCCGATGCCGCCGCCCTGCGGGCGCGGCTGGACCGTGCCCGCGCTGCCGCGGCCGCCGCGGGCACCGATGCCCTGCTGATCGCCCCCGGCTCCGACCTGCGGTACCTGCTCGGGCAGGCCGGGGGCTCGTTCGAGCGGCTCACCACCCTCGTCGTCCCCGCCGACGGCACGCCCGCGCTGGTCGTGCCGAAGCTGGAGGCGCCCGGGTACGCCGACGTCCCCACCGATGACCTCGGCGTGGAGCTGCTGACCTGGGTCGACGGCGACGACCCGTACAAGCTCGTCGCCGATCGGCTCGGCAAGCCCGGCCGGGTCGCCGTCAGCGACTTCACCCCGGCCCTGCACGTCCTCGCGCTGCGGGCCGCGCTCGGGGAGGCCGAGCAGACCCTGGCCGGCCCGGTCGTACGGGAACTGCGGATGCGCAAGGACGCCGCCGAGATCGCGTCGCTGCGCGAAGCCGGCGCGGCGATCGACCGGGTGCACGCCCGCGTCCACGAGTGGCTGCGGCCAGGCCGCACCGAGGCCGAGGTCGGCGCCGACATCGCCGCGGCCATCGTCGAGGAGGGCCACGTCCAGGCGGACTTCGTGATCGTCGGTTCCGGCCCGAACGGCGCCAGCCCGCACCACGACGTCTCCGACCGCGTCATCGAGAAGGGTGACGTCGTGGTCGTCGACATCGGCGGCCCGCTGCCGGCCGGCTACAACTCCGACTCCACCCGCACCTACGCCGTCGGCGAGCCGCGGGACGCCGACGTGGCCGAGACCTACGCGGTGCTGCAGCGGGCCCAGGCCGCCGCGGTCGCCGCGGTCGAGCCGGGCGTCACCGCCGAGCAGGTCGATGCCGCCGCGCGGGACGTCATCGCCGAGGCGGGCTTCGGCGAGTACTTCATCCACCGCACCGGGCACGGCATCGGCCTGGACGTGCACGAGGAGCCGTACATCATCGCCGGGAACGCGCTGCCGCTGGAGCCGGGCATGGCCTTCAGCGTCGAGCCGGGCATCTACCAGCCGGGCCGGTGGGGCGCCCGGATCGAGGACATCGTGATCGTCACCGGAGACGGGGCCGAGTCCGTGAACAACCAGCCGCACGAGCTCGTCGTGCTGGACGCATGACGGTCGGCGGCCTGGAGCCGCTGGACCAGGCGATCGTCCAGGAGCTCGCGGCCGACGGACGGCGCAGCTTCACCGACCTCGCCGAGCGGGTCGGGCTGTCGGTGTCGGCGGTGCACCAGCGGGTGCGCCGCCTCGAGCAGCGCGGGGTCATCCTCGGCTACACCGCGCGGCTCGACGGCGAACAGATCGGCCTGCCGCTGACGGCGCTGATCTCGCTGACGCCGAACGACCCGGGTGCGCCGGACGACTACCCGCAGCGGATCCAGCACATCAAGGAGATCGAGTCGTGCTACTCCGTGGCCGGCGACGAGTCCTACATCCTGCTGGTGCGCGTCCAGTCGCCGCTGGCCCTGGAGGACCTGCTGCGCCGGATCCGGGAGGCCGCGAAGGTGTCGACCCGGACGACGGTGGTGCTCTCTACGCCGTTCGAGGGACGTTCGCCGACGTTCTGACCCCGGCGCTCCGCCCGGCGGCCGGGACGCTGGTACGGTAAAAGGTATGGCAACACGTAAGGTCACTCTTTCGCTGGACAGCGGCGCGCTGGAATTCGCCGAACGAGCCGCGAAAGCCCACGGAATCTCGGTCTCGTCCTGGCTCTCGAAGGCGGCCAGGCGCGAGGCGGTGCGCACGGGTTACACCCCGCAGAGGCCGGAACCGGCCGTCGCGGAATCGGACGAGGCCGAACGCAGCGCGGCGGAAAAGGATCTGCGTGCGCAGGGGTGAAGTCTGGACGTACCACCCCCCGACCGACCCGGCCCGGCAGCGCACGGTGGTGCTGCTGTCCTCGGACGGGGTGAACGAGTCCGAGCGCCCGTGGCTGCTCGGCACCGAACTGCTCGACCGCGACCCGATGGACATCCTCGGCGTGGCGGTCGACGCCCGCTACTGGGTGTCGACGCTCAACCTCACCCGGCTCTACCGCCCGTGGTTCGACGAGCGGATCGCCGAGATCGACCAGGACGTCCAGGAACGCATCGACATCGCGTTGCGGGCCGCCCTCGACCTCTGAGACCGGTCCTCCTGGGTCAGCGGGCCACGACCTCCGGGACCGCGTGGAGCTTGCCGTCCGCGCCGGCCAGGCAGGCGGCGTTGCCGTCCTTGGCCGCCATGAACTCCGTCAGGCAGTCGGCGATCGCCGTGTGGCCGGCGGTGTTGGGGTGGAACGACTCCTGCAGCGCGTGCCCGGCGCGTTCGGCCTGGGCGAGGTCGGCCAGCTGCAGCGTCAGCCGGGTGAACCACTCCGTCGCCGGGTTCGCGCCGCCGCTGCAGGCTTCGTGCTTGACGCCCGCCTTGGCCAGGTCCAGGAAGCGGGCCCCGGTCTGCTGGGCGGCCGCCTTCAGGCCGGAGGACAGCACGCCGATGCCGGTCTGGGCGATCCAGCGCAGGTCTTCGGTGCGGAACGGGCAGCCGTCGAGGGTGCGCAGGTTCTCCGGGAGGTCCGGGCCGATCGGGGCCGCGTAGGACTGCAGGATCAGCTGGTAGTCCGCCGGAACGTACCCCGCCCGGGCGAGCACCGCCTTCACGTCCGAGACCGCCTTCGCGACCTTCGGCACCATCGCGTCCACTTTGGACTGCCAGGTCTGCTTCAGCGCCGTGCTGCACGGCGGGCCGCCGGCGTCGAACCACGCCTTGAAGCAGTCGTTGACCTGGTTGGAGAACTTCGGCTCGTCGTTCGCGCCGACCGCGATCACCACCGCGGCGACCCGGTGGTCCTTCACCAGTGCGGCCAGCTGCTGCGCCTGCGAACCCTCGGTCCACTGCTTGACGTCGCCGAGCGCGACCTGCTCGGCGGGTGCGCCGGAGCAGCCGAGGTTGACGTGCGCGGTGATGCCGGGGGCGGCGATCTTCCCGACGAAGGCGTTGGGGGAGCGGTGGCACCAGTTGCCGCCCTGGCCGTTGGTGGCGGCGGTGTACTGGCCGGCGCCTTCGCCGGAGACGGTGCTGTCACCCATCGCGACCACGGTGAGCGGGCCGGTGCCCGGCGGGCCCTGCCGCGGCTGCGGCTGCCCGGGTTTGCTTTCGGAGCCGAAGAAGACGAAGAACCCGGCCAGCAAGGCCACGCACGCGAGGACGAGGGCTCCCCAGTACCACCGAAGACGTCGCATCGCCGCCGATTCTACGGACCGGGTGATCGGCTCCGGCCGCGGACACCGTGCGTCACGGCAGCCACGTCCGGACCAGCCGGACGAGCGACCGCGCCAGCGCCGCCGGGCTGATCTCCCGGTCCCGCCGCCAGTGTCGGACCTGCTCGGCGGACAGGGCCGCGAGCAGGACGTCCGCGGCGATCTCGGGACCGTCGGCGCCGCCGGCTTCGAGCAGGTGCCGGCAGTGCTGCCGCCACAGGGTGTGCGCACCGGTGCGGAACCGGGCGCCGGTCGCGGCGGTCTCGGAGAGCAGGACGAGGTCCAGTTGCCGGTCCAGGAGTTCGAGGTAGGCCTCGATGAACGCGCCGAGGCGGTCGGCGGGTTCCGCGCCGGGGCCCAGGGGTGGCGGGCCGGTGAGGATCTGCTCCTGCAGTTCGCGTTCGCGCTGGTCGAGCAGGGCCATGGCGAGGCCGCTCTTGTCGCCGAAGCGGCGGTAGAGCGTGCCCTTGCCGACGCCGGCGGCGCCCGCGACGTCGTCCATGGTGACCGCGTCGACGCCGCGTTCGGCGAAGAGTTTCTCGGCGGCTTCCAGGACGCGGATCCGGTTGCGGGCGGCGTCCGCCCGTTCGCGGACGGGTGCCCCGAGGACGGGCAGCCCGGCGGGCGTTGACGAAGCGGACTGCGGTCCGCTATGGTTCGAGGACATAAGCGGACTCTAGTCCGATTCTTCGCCCGGCGGAAGCCGGCACCCCTCCGAGGAGCATCGACATGCCCGATCTGCTGCACATTTCCGCGTCCCCACGAGGCGAAGCGTCCCAGTCGCTGCGTCTGGCAGCTACTTTCCTGGACACCTACCGCAGCCTCCACCCGGACGCCGACATCGACGAATGGGACCTCTGGGACGGCTCGCTGCCCGCGTTCGGCCCGGCCGCGGCCCGCGCCAAGATGACCGTCTTCGGCGGCGGCACCCCGCAGGGCGAGGAAGCCGAGGCCTGGGCGGCGGCGCAGGCGGCGTTCGCCCGCTTCGACGCCGCCGACCGGATCCTGTTCAGCGTGCCGATGTGGAACTCCGGCGTGCCCTACGTGCTCAAGCAGTTCGTCGACGTCGTGTCCCAGCCCGGCTGGATCTTCGGCGTCGACCCCGCCACCGGCTACCGGCACCTGCTCGAAGGCCGTGGCAAGCGCGCCGCGGTCATCTACACCAGCGCGGTGTGGGCACCCGGGCTCGGCCCGGAGTTCGGCGCGGACTTCCAGGCACCGTTCTTCACCGGCTGGCTGAACTGGACCGGCATCGACGACGTGACCGAGATCCGTTTCCACCCCACCCTCACCGGCGACGCCGAAGAACTCGGGCGCGTCGCCGGAGAAGCCGCCCGCGACACCGCCAAGACGTTCTGACGGTCAGCCCGCCTGGGTCAGGTCCGTGGCCGCCGCCAGCTCGGCCGCGACGTCGGCGATCGCCCGCACCGCCGGGTTGTCGTTGCCCGGCACCCACACCAGTTCCGTGCGGGCGACGTCGCCGTCCAGCGGCACGAACGCCACGCCGGTGCGGCGCAGGCTGTGCGAGGAGCGGGCGAGCCGGGTGACGCCGACTCCGGCCGCGACCAGCCCGAGCAGGCCCTGCACGGTGGCGGCCCGCTGCACCACCCGCGGGGCGAAGCCGGCCGCGGCGAAGTCGTCGTCGTAGCCGCGGTGCCACGGCTCCCAGCTGCCGCGCGGGGTGAGCACCCACGGTTCGTCCGCCAGGTCGGCCAGCTTCAGCGACGCACGCCCGGCCAGCGGGTGCCCGGTGGGCAGCACCGCGCACACCTCTTCGGTCAGCAGCGTCCTGGAGGCCAGGTCGCCGACCAGTGGCGGCCGGGTGAACGCCAGGTCGAACCGGCCCTCGCGCAGGCCCTCGACCAGCTCGGCGATCGACGCCTCCGCCGTTGTCACCGCCAGCCCGGGAAACCGCTCCCGCACCGCGCGGACCACCGGCGGCAGCAGGTAGTTCGCCGTCGTGGCGAGGAAGACGAGCCGGACGTCGCCGATCTCCCCGCGCACCGCCCGGCCGAGCGTCGCGACGGCTTCCTCCGCTCGGGCCAGCACCGCGCGGGCCTCGGGCAGGAACAACCGCCCGACAGCGGTCAGCCGCGCCCCGCGCGTGTCGCGGTCGAACAGCCGCACGCCGAGGGCCCGTTCCAGCACGGTGATCTGCTGGGACAGCGACTGCTGCGCGAGGTGCAGCCCGGCGGCGGCGCGGGTGAAGCTGGTCGCCTCGGCCACGGCGACGAAGTAGCGGAGCTGCCGCAACTCGGGGTCACAGGCTCCGACTGTAGCCGCGGCAGGACATCGGTGTTGGCGCCGCGGCCGTGATCATCCCCAGGATGGAAGGGAGGAAAGCACTGGGAGGACACGAAGATGACGAACACCGACGGCCGCGTCTGGCTGATCACCGGCTGCTCCGCCGGCTTCGGCCAGGAGATCGCGCTGGCCGCCCTCGCCGCGGGCGACCGCGTGCTGGCCACCGCCCGCCGGCCGGAAACCCTGGCCGAACTGCGGGAACGCGGCGGCGACCGGCTCCGGACCGCGGCACTGGACGTCACCGACGCCGGGCAGATCGACACGGCGGTGCAGGCCGCGCTCGAGGCGTTCGGCCGGATCGACGTCGTGGTCAACAACGCCGGCAGCGGTTCGGTCGGCGCGGTCGAAGAACTCACCATGGACGAGCTGCGCGCGCTGATGGACGTGATGTTCTTCGGCGCGGTCGCGGTCACCAAGGCGGTGCTGCCGCACCTGCGCGCGCAGGGCAGCGGCACGGTCGTGCAGATCAGCTCGATGGGCGGGCAGCTGTCCCCGCCCGGCTTCGGCGCCTACTGCGCGGCGAAGTTCGCCCTGGAAGGCCTCTCCGAGGCGCTGGCCGCGGAGGTGGCGCCGTTCGGGGTGCGGGTGCTGATCGTCGAGCCGGGCGCGTTCCGCACCGAGTTCGGCGGCGGCCGCATGCACCGCTCCCGCACGATCGAGGCCTACGCGGTGTCGACCGGCGGAACGCGCGAAGCGGTCGAGAACATGGACGGCACCCAGCCCGGGGACCCGGCCAAGGCGGCCGCGGCGATCGTCCGCGCGGTGGGCAGCGACGACGCGCCGCTGCGGCTCGCGCTGGGCGCGGACGCCGTCGAAGCGATCCGCGCCCACCACCAGGCCCTCGCGGCGGACCTGGCCGCCTGGGAGGAGGTCAGCCGGGCCACCGCGCTCGATCAGTCCGGTTAGGACTGTTCCATCAGGACTGGGCGGGGTCCTGCAGCAGGCCGAGGACGTTGCCGTCGGCGTCGGTGAAGGTCGCCACCAGGCGCCCGTTGCCGACGTCCTTCGGCTCGTCCTTGACGGTCCCGCCCGCCGCGGTCACCTCGGCGAGCTTCGCCTCGATGTCCCCGACGTGCCAGTAGGTCACCGGCCCGGTCATACCCTGCTGCGCACCGTTCGGCACCAGGCCGATGTGCTGGCCTTCGGCGTCGTAGCCGACGTAGTAGGGCGCGTCGGCCTGCGGCTCGATGCCGAGCAGCGCGGTGTAGACGGCCTTGGCGGCGGCCAGGTCGGTGACGGGGTGCAGGACGGTCTTGATCCCCTGGGTGCTCATCTTCGGTGCTCCTGAAGTCGTGGTCTGCGGTATGTCGCTTGCGGATATCGCTTGCGGGACATCACTGACGCTATGCCCGGCCCGCTGACCACCGCTTCTCGATTCCTGATCGGTTGGCGCGGCCTCCGCCGCTAGACTCCCGACCGGCAGCGGAACGGACGTTTGGGGGGACCGCGATGAGCGGGAACAGGGTGTTGGTGGCCGGGGCGAGCGTCGCGGGGCCCGCGCTGGCGCATTGGCTGCGCCGGCGGGGCGCCGAGGTCACCGTGGTCGAGCGGGCACCCGGGCTGCGCCCCGGCGGCCAGGCGGTCGATGCGCGCGGGGTGGCCAAGGAAGTCATCAAGCGGATGGGGCTGGACGCCGCGGTGCGCGCGGCCCGCACCGAGACGGCCGGGGCGTACACGGTGGACGCCGACGGGAACGTGCTGGAGACCTTCAGCGCGGAGGACGACGGCGGCGACGGGTTCATCGCCGACATCGAGATCCTGCGCGGAGACCTGTCCCAGGTGCTCTACGACGACACCCACGATGGTGTCGAATACCTCTTCGGCGACCGCATCGCCGAGCTGACCCAGGACGCGGACGGGGTCGACGTCACCTTCGCGGGCGGCGACCGGCGGCGCTTCGACATCGTGGTCGGGGCCGACGGGCTGCACTCGGCGCTGCGCGCGATGGTCTTCGGGCCGCGCGAGCGGTTCGTCCGCCACCTCGGGCTGGTGCTGGCCTTCTACAGCGTGCCCAACGAGTTCGGGATCGGCCGCTGGATGCTCGACCACCAGGACCAGGGCCGGTCCGCCGGCCTGCGGCCCCTCAAGGACGACACCCGGGCGATGGCCATGCTCTCCTTCCCCTCCGCCGACTTCGAAGTCGACCACCGCGACATCGAGGCCCAGAAGAACCTGCTGCGCGAGCGGATGGCCGGCCTGGGCTGGCTGACCCCGCGCATCCTCGCGCACCTGGACGACACCCCGGACTTCTACCTCGACCAGGTCGCTCAGGTGGTCATGGACCGCTGGTCGCACGGCCGCGTGGGGCTGATCGGCGACGCGGCCTTCTGCTCGTCGCCGATGTCCGGCGGAGGCACCGGGCTGGCGCTGGTCGGCGCCTACCTGCTGGCCGGCGAACTGGCCGCCGCCGGGTGGGACCCCGAAGCCGGGTTCGCCGGCTACGAGACGCGGATGCGCTCCTACGTCGAGGCCAACCAGGAGATCGGCCGGCTGCACGTCCAGAGCCGCGACGCCGGCCCGGACGCCGAGCTCGACATGGAGGCGCTCACGCCGGTGATCGAGCGTGCGATCAACGGCGTCGACCTGCCCGATTACGCCGGTGTGCCGGACTCCGCGAATCCGGTCAGTCCAGCAGGGCGGTGAGCACTCCGTCGAGCAGGCGGACGCGGCGGTCGGCGATGCGGTGGACCTCTTCGTCGTGCGTCGCGACGATCACGGCGGCGCCCTCGTGGGCACACCGGCGCAGCAGCCGCAGCACCCGGGGCGTCGAGCCGGCGTCCAGGTGCGCGGTCGGCTCGTCGGTGAGCAGGACCCGCGGCCGGCCGGCGACCGCCCGGGCCAGCGCCACCCGCTGCTGCTGCCCGAACGACACCTCCAGGGGGTAGCGGTCGCCGAGCTCGCCGATGCCCAGCTCGTCCAGCAGGCCGGTGACCCGCTCGGCGATCGCCGAGGGCGCCGGGCGGGGGACGTCCGAGCGCAGCCGCAGCGGCAGGGCGACGTTCTCGGCGATGGTCAGCTCGTTGGCCAGCCCGAGCGCCTGCGGCAGCACCGCGCAGGTGTGCCAGGGCGGCGCGCCGTTGATCGGGACGCCGTCGAGCAGCACGCAACCGGAGTCGGGGGAGTCGAACCCGCACAGCAGCGCCAGCAGCGCGCTCTTGCCCGACCCCGACCGGCCCGACACCGTCACGAGCTCACCCGCGCCGACGCGCAGTTCCAGCCCGCGCAGCACCTCGATGTCGCCGCTGGGGTGGCTGAAACTGCGGCGCAGCCCGACCGCTTCCACGAGTGTCATGCCGACAGCTCCCGTTCTTCGATGCCTTCGAGCGCGCCCTTGTGCAGCCGGGCCACCCGCGCGCCGAGGTCGATCAGGCGTTCGTCGTGCGAGGCGACCAGGACCGCGAAATCCTGGTCCACCAGGTACTGCAGGGTGTCCAGCACCAGGTCGGCCGACGCCTCGTCGAGCTGTGACGTCGGCTCGTCGGCCAGGATCACCGTCGAGCGCGCGGCGAGCACGCACCCGAACGCCAGCCGCTGCTGCTGGCCGCCCGACAGCGCCGAGATCTTCCAGCCGCCGGTGCCGTGCAGGCCCAGCTGCCCGAGGATGTCCTCCGCCGTGCACTCGGTCCCCGCGGCCTCGGCCGCGGCGTGCAGGTTCTCGGCCACGGTCAGGTAGCCCAGCAGGTTGTCGGCCGGGTTCTGGAACACCAGCCCCAGGTGGTGGCGCCGCAACGCCCGCCGCTCGCGGTGCTTGAGCTTGCGGACGTCGGCGCCCTGGAACGTCAGCGTGCCGCGCGCGGGCTGCTCGAACAGCCCCAGCACCCGCAGCAGCGTCGACTTCCCCGACCCCGACGGGCCGGCGAGCACGGTCATCCCGCGCGCGGGCACGTCGAGACTGACGTCGTCGACACCGGTGACGACCCCGGCGGGCGTCGGGTAGTCGACGCCGATGCCGCGCAGGGAGAAGATCGGTTTCTCAGGCACGGATCAGCTCCGCGGTCCGGGCGGTGCGCACCGAGCGCACCGCGATCCAGCCGGCCAGCGCGACCACCGCCACGCCGATCACGACGACGGTCAGCACGAACGGCAGCGGATCCGGCAGCTCCGAACGCGGCGCGAGGAAGGTCGCCGGGTCGAACCGCGGCACCGACAGTCCCGCCACCGACACCCCGCAGGCCACGCCCACGACGATCGCCAGCCCGCTCAGCGCCCCCAGCTCCATCAGGTGGCTGGCCAGCAGGGTCCGCGGCCGCATGCCCATCCGCAGCACCAGCGCCCCGGCCAGGGCGTTCTGCCGCCGCCGGACTTCGACCGCCACGAGCAGCGCCAGGATCGCCACCACCCCGAGCACCGCGCCCAGCAGGGCCACGAAGGAGAACGTCCACGACACCACGAAGAACGGCAGACCGTCCAAAGCGGACTCGCGGCTGATCCGGTTCGGGATGAAAACCCCCGCCGCGCGCAGCGCGGTGGTCGCCTCCGCCATCGATGCGTTGGTCAGCACGCTCCACTTCGGAATGCCGTCCAGCTGCGCGTGGCTGAGCACCGTGCGCGAGACGACGTAACCGGGGGAGGTGCCGATCATCGGGAACACCGGCAGGTCGCCGGCGACGACCGCGTCGGGCAGGTCGTCGGGCATCCGGGCGTCCTGCTTGGCCGTGTGCCCGACCCGGATCACCGGCGTGCCGCGCCGGTCCGGCCGCGAGATCTTTTCGAGCAGCCCGGCCACGTCGTCGCCGGGAACACGGTCCACCGCGGCGCCGCGGGTGAACGTCGCCGGGTCGACCACCAGCACCACGCTGCCGGTTCCGGTCAGCTCGCCGACCACCGTGCTGTTCCCCGCCAGCGCCCAGGGCATCGGGACCTCGCCCATGCCGATCGGGCTGTCGGTGTCCAGCCGCGCGTTGCTGCCGACGAAGATCGCCGATTTGGTTTCGAGGGCTTCCTCCTGGCCGTCGGCGATGCCGATCCCGGTGGCCAGCGTCCCGATGGCGAGGGTGCCGATGACGAGCACCCCGGTCACCGGGGCGCGGGCGCCGGCCAGCCGCCGGATCGCCAGCTGCAGCGCCGGGTGCGACCAGAACCGGGCCCGGTGCGAGGCGTGCAGCGCCAGCCACGCCAGCCGCGCGGTCAGCAGGCCCACCGTCAGCACCACGAACACCGGGTAGGTCAGGGCCAGCGGATCCACCTGCGGCAGCGGGTTGCCCAGCCGTGACGTCGTGCCGTAGTGCGCCAGGCGGGTCCAGCCCAGCCACGCCATGCCCGCCGTCGCCAGCTCCCACGGGAAGTACGCCAGCAGCCGCACTTGCTTGGCACTGCCGCGGCGGATCCGGCCGAGCTCGAACTCCCGGTGCACCCGCACCGCGACGACCAGCGCCAGCAGCACCAGCGACACCGCGAGCGTCACGGCCGCGACCCCGGCGGCCCGCAGCTCGGCCGCCGGATCGGGGGTGCCGGGCGGGCCGTACACGCCGAGCAGCAGCCGCGCCGCGACCGCGCCGGCCGCCCCGCCGAGCAGGATCGGCAGGCCGAGCTCGGCGACGGCGAGCCCGCCGAGCGCCGCCGGGCCGCTGCCGCGCGCGGAGAGCAGCCGCAGCTGCGCGTGCCGCCGCTGGTACCACTGCAGGGCGACGGTGCCGAGGCCGGCGCAGCCGACCAGGACGCTGATCAGCGCCAGCGGCAGGATCGAGACGAACACGTTGTCCCGCGCCTGGCGGGAGATCTGCACCGAACGCTGGAACGTCGGGACGTCGGCGGCGATCAGCGAGCCGAGTCCCTGGGCGGTCAGGTCGGCGCGGACGTCGGCGACCAGGTCCTGCGAGCGCTGCAGCAGGTCTTCCGCCGAGCTCAGCGTCGTCGGCGCCGGTTCGTAGAAGGAGACGTGGAAGTACTGCATCGTCGGCAGGCCGATCGCCTTGATCGTGTCGTCGAAGGTCTTGCGGTCGGTGGCGAAGACGACGGAGTCGATCGGGTCGTCGACCAGCCGGTCGATCACGGCCCCGGACTGCTGGGAGCACCACCACCGCGGCGGCGGGTCGAGCAGATCACGGTAGATGCCGGTGACCGGCGGCAGCGGCACGCCCTGCAGGCTCGGCTTCGTGCCGACGCCGATGTGCTCGGCGTCGGCCACCACGTTGCCCAGCCACAGCCCCGGCGCGCGCGTGCCCTGCTGAAGCGTCACGTTGTCCAGGCCGGCCTGGTCGCGGTAGCCGAGGCGGATCTTGTAGTGCGGGTCGCCGTTGAACTCGGTACCTCGCAGCACGTTCGTGAACTGGCCGACGACGGGCGCGCCGAACCCGTGGGCGGCCGCGTGCCGCTGGATCGCGCCGGTCACCGCCGGGATGTCCTTGACCGGCATGTTGCCCTTGCCGAACATCGGGCCGTAGCTGTCCGGGCAGGTGATGTCCGTCTGGTACTTGACCGCGGCACCCCCGGCCGCCGATGCCTGCAGCACCGCGGCCGTGCCGAGGAAACACGCCAGCAGCGAGGTCACGGCCGCCACGACCAGCGTCAGCGGGCTGGAGAGGGCGGCCTTCGGGGCCGCCCGCCACGGCTTGGTCACTGTGCGTCGTCCATTCTTCCCCCACGTCACCCGCATGGACCAGGACGCTACCGGCCACCTCGCGCAGTTGGAACGTTTTTGTCACGATCGTTGCTCACCCCGTGTGTTCGAGCCGGGTTGTGCCGTCGAGCAATCACTACCGCCATCCGGCCGGTTTAGTGGTCTAGACCTTGACGAGCCGATTGGTCTGATCCAATCCTGAAGGTGTTCCCGCCGTGCTCCGCCGCCGCACGGCTCCCGCCGGCTCTGGAGCGCAGATGCGTCGACGCAGATCTTTCTCCCGATTGTCCGTTTCCCTGGCCCTGGCGGCGTTCTCGGCCGGTTCGCTGGTCGCCGCGGCCGGAACCGCCCACGCCGCCACGCCGCTGCCCGCGCACGTCTTCGCGCCCTACTTCGAGGCCTGGACCGGCGAGAGCCCGGCCGCGCTGGCGCAGCAGTCCGGCGCCAAGCACCTCACGATGGCGTTCCTGCAGGCCGCCACCAAGGGCTCCTGCACGGTGTACTGGAACGGCGACACCGGGATGCCGATCTCCACCGGCACCTTCGGCGCCGATATCGCCACGATCCGCTCCCGCGGCGGCGACGTCATCCCGTCCTTCGGCGGCTACACCGCCGACAACACCGGCACCGAAATCGCGGACAGCTGCACGAACGTCGACTCGATCGCCGCCGCCTACGAGTCGGTGATCACCACCTACGACGTCCCGCGCCTGGACATGGACATCGAGGACAACTCGCTGACCAACTCCGCCGGGATCGACCGCCGCAACAAGGCCCTCAAGAAGGTCCAGGACTGGGCCGCGGCCTCCGGCCGTTCGCTGCAGATCTCCTACACGCTGCCCACGACCACCCGCGGCCTCGCCGACAGCGGCCTGAACGTGCTGCGCAACGCCGTCACCAACGGCACCCGCGTCGACGTCGTCAACATGATGACCTTCGACTACTACGACAACGCCGCCCACGAGATGGCCACCGACACCCAGACCGCCGCGAACGGCCTGGTCTCGCAGCTGGGCACGCTCTACCCCGGCAAGACGCAGGCGCAGCTGTGGGCGATGGTCGGGATCACCGAGATGATCGGCGTCGACGACTTCGGGCCGGCCGAGACCTTCACCACCGCCGACGCCGCCACGGTCTACGACTGGGCCGTCGCCAAGGGCATCAACACCCTCTCCTTCTGGGCGCTGCAGCGCGACAACGGCAGCTGCCCCGGCGGCGCCGCGGCGGACAACTGCTCCGGCATCGCCCAGGACACCTGGTTCTTCAGCCACGCCTTCGCGCCCTTCACCGGGGGCACCTCCGTGCCCGGCAACGACTTCTCCGTCGCCGCCACCCCCGCCTCGGCGGCGGTGGACCCCGGCGGCTCGGCGTCGGCGACGGTGACCACCGCCGTGACGTCCGGCTCCGCCCAGCAGGTCACGCTGTCGGTCGCCGGCGCGCCCGCCGGCGTCACCGCGTCGGTCAGCCCCGGTTCGGTGACCGCGGGCGGCAGCGCGTCGCTCTCGGTCGCCACCACCTCGGCCGCCGTCCCCGGCACTTACCCGCTCACCGTGACCGGCACCGCCGCCTCCGGCCGGCACAGCACCACGTTCACCCTCACCGTCAAGGGCACCCCGCCCGCGGGCGGAGTGGTCAACGGCGGCTTCGAAACCGGCGTGCTGAGCCCGTGGACCGCCCCCGGCGACGCGATCGTCGCCTCGCCGGCCCACGCGGGCACGCACGCGCTGCAGGTGGTGCCCTCGGCGTCGGGCACCGGCGAAGCGGCGCAGAACGTCACGCTCGCCCCGAACCACTCCTACACGCTCACGGCGTGGGTCCAGGGCAGCTACGCTTACGTCGGCGTCCGCGGCGGGGCCACCGCGAGCGCGTGGACCTCGAGCAGCGGCTGGACGCGGCTGTCGGTGCCGTTCACGACCGGCGCGTCCGGTGCGGTGACGGTGTACGTCCACGGCTGGTACGGCCAAAGTGCCGTCTACGCGGATGATTTCGCAATTGGCTGAGGCTTTCGGGGGTCCGGGTGGCGGAGCCCCCGGCCCGGGGCGGAGCCCCGGTTGTCACGGAGGCTCTTCGGCGGCGGTCCGGTTGGGCAACACGGAGGTTGGCCGGGCCGCCGCGGGGCGCGAGACTGCTCGGGACGATCTTTCGCCCCCAGCAGGAGGAACCGATGCCGCACATCCCGCTCGACCCGCAGCTGCCCGGCATCCGGTCGCTGATGGCCTTCCGGCCCGAGACCGCCGTCCCGCTCAACCACCTGGCGCAGACCCTGCTGCGCGGCCCGAGCAGCCTGACCGTCGGCGAGCGTGAACTGATCGCGGCGGTGGTGTCGAACGGCAACGAGTGCCGCTTCTGCCACGGCAGCCACGCCGCCGCCGCGGCCGAGACCCTCGACGGCGGTCGCGCGGTGGTCGACGCGGCCTGCGTCGGGATCGACGACGCCCCGGTGGGGGAGAAGGTGAAGGCGCTGCTGCGGATCGCCCTCGCCGCGCGCGAGACCGGCCGCGCCGTCACCCCCGAACTGGTCGCGGCGGCCCGCGCGGAAGGCGTCACCGACGTCGAGCTGCACGACACGGTCCTGATCGCGGCGGCGTTCTGCATGTTCAACCGCTACGTCGACGGCCTCGCCACGGTGGCCCCGGACGACCCGGCGGTCTACGACCAGATCGGGAAGGTGCTGGCCGCCGAGGGCTACGACCGCTAGACGAGTTTGCGACGTCGGATAAGCTCCCGCCGGCAATGTTGAGGGGGGACTTCGATGTCGAGTTTCGTCAAGCCCGCGCTGTGGACGGCGGGGGTGCTCGCACTGGGCTTGCTGGCGTTCGGCGTGGTGCTGTCGCTGAACATCCCGTACCAGAGCACCGCCGTGCCCGAAACCATGCCGGTCACCACCTCGGCGACCACTCCCGCGCCCGCACCCGCGCCGATGGGCGCGTATGTCACCGATGTCCGGCCGGGCCCGGACGACCACACCGCGGTGCTGCACGTCAACCTGCCCACCTGCGCCGAAGCGCCGCAGGCCCAGGTCGAAGAGGTCGACAACCGGATCGAAGCCGGCGTCCTGTTCCGGATGGCGGACGGTGCGACCTGCCCGCACGCCCCGGCCGACTTCCCGGTGAAGACGGCCGCACCGATCGGGCAGCGGCCGGTGTACGTCAACCACGGCGACAGCTGGGGACTGGTGGCCGGCGGCTGGCAGAGGTGCGACCAGATCCTCGGCTGCTTCCCACCCGCCGACCACTGCAGCCGGGTGTGGGTCGCGCAGCTGGAGTTCAGCGCCGAGGCCGAGGACCCCGGCACCACGCGGGCGTGCGACCAGAACTGGCTGATCCACGACCTGCGGCGGCACCGCGGCGAACCCGCGCTCCGGGTCGCGTTCCGCTGGACGGGCACCGGCTGGGGCGACCTCGCCTCGGCGAAGGGCGGCGGCTGCGGCGAAATCCTGGCCGTCGAACCGAAGTTCCCCACCGCGCTCTGCCAGGACCTCAAGCCTCCGTCGTGACGTTGCCGGAGGACCGGGATCGGCAGGAAGACCAGCCGGCCGCCACGCCTGATTCGGGTGCGGAAGCGGTTTGGAAGCCGGATCCCGCACAATACGGGGGAACGCGAAGGAGCCATCGATGAAACGTGCTGTAGCTGCCGCTTTGCTCACCGCGGCCGCGCTCGCCGTGCTCGCCCCCGTGGCGTCCGCGACGAGCGGACCCCCGAGCGACCCGTCACCGGTCGGCGGGGTGGGAAGCGGTCCCTACATCGGCGATGTGCCGAAGCCCGGCCCCGGGGGCCGGTGACCGAGGTGGTCGCGGACCACGGTGCAGCCGGACACCCGCCCCGGGTGTCCTAGGGCACCAGCACGACGCGGCCCGGGCTGCTCCACGCCCGGGCCGCGTCCTGCAGCGGGACGCGCTCGTAGCCGACCGTCAGCGCGCCGGTCATCATCTGCGCCACCACCGTCAGGAGTGCTTCGCGGCGCTCGCCCGCGGTGAGTTCGTTGCTCGTGTAGCCGAGGATGCGCAGCGACCGGCTGCGCAGGACGGCCGAGGGGACCGGGCACACCTCGCCGGCCGCGCTGCCGAGGTTGACCAGCCGGCCGCCCGGGCGCAGGGTGCGCAGCGCCGCCGCGGCCGGGAGCCCGCACACCGGGTCGACCACCAGGTCGACCGGCCCGGCCGCCGCGCCGAGCCGCCGCGCCAGCGCCTCGGTGTCTTCGCCGTCCTCGAGCCGGATCGTGCCGTCCGCGCCGAGCCGGCGGGCCCGCTCCAGTGCCGCGTCCGACCGCGCGCACGCCACCACCCGCCCGGCGCCGGCCACCCGGGCCAGCTGGACGGCCGACTGCCCGACCACCCCGCCCGCGCCGAGCACCAGCACGGTCTCACCGGTGGCGAGTTCTCCCTTGCCCGTCAAGCACATCCACGCCGCGACGGCCGACAACCCGAGCGCCGCGACCAGGGCGTGATCGGCCCCCTCCGGCAGGGCGACCACGTCGGCGGACGCGGCCACGGCCCACTCGGCCATGCTGCCGTCACCGGGTCGCATGCCCGCCGCCGTGGCGAACCAGACCGGTGCCCCCGCCAGCTCTCCCACCCCCTGGACGCCCGGCACGTAGGGCGTGGCGGGCACGCCGAAGTAGGACGTGCCGGACGCGCAGAGCAGGTCGAGCGGGGTGATCGGGGCCGCCGTCACGCGCACGGCCACCTCGCCGGGCCCGGGTGACGGCTCCGCTCGCTCGGTCACCACCGGGGGCTGGCCGGCCGTCCGGAGCTCAGCCGCGCGCACCGGCGGTCACACCGGCTGCAGGACGAAGTCGTAGCGCGCTTCGAGCCACGGCCGGGCGGATTCGCCGCCGTCCGGCGTCGGCCCGGGATCGCGCGGCTCGAACGCGACCACCAGCTCTTGCTTCGTGCCGAACACGACGTCGCTGTCCAGGTACTGCGCGCCCTCCTGGAACAGGTGCGTGATCAGCGGCTCGAACCCGGCGGCGTTGACGAGGAAGTGCACGTGGGCGGGCCGGTAGTGGCTGATGTCGGTGCCCCGGATCAGCTCGCCGACCGGGCCGTCCATCGGGATCGAATACCCCTTCGGCGCGATGGTCCGCACGCAGTAGGTCCCGTCGGCGCGGCTGGTGTACTTCGCGCGCAGCCGGGCCTCGTCGACGTCCGGGATCTGCGACTCGTACGCGCCTTCCTCGTCGGCCTGCCAGACGTCGAGGACCGCGCCGACGACGGGGAAGCCGTCCAGGCCGCGGACCGTGCCGGTGATGTAGAGCGGCGTGCCGGGCAGGCCGTCGGACATGTCGCCGCCGAACCCCTTCTCCGGCGAGCCGTCGATGTGGAAGGGGCCGAGCACGGTGGCCGGGGTCGCCTTCGCGTCGAAGGCGTGGTTCATCTGCACCACCAGCATGCTCAGGCCGAGCACGTCGGAGGCGAGGATGAACTCCTCCCGCTTGTCGTTGCTGATCTGCCCGGTCTCGGTCAGCCACCGCATCGCGGCCATCCACTCGGGCTCGCTCAGCCGCACTTCGCGGGCGAAGGCGTGCAGGTGGCGCACGAGCGCGGCCATCACCTCGGCCGTCCGCGGGTCGTGCGCGCTCGCCCAGCGCTGCGCGGCGAGCTCGGTGATGTTGTCCTCGGTGACCAGCTGCATCGGCGTTCCTCTCACGCGTGCGGATCCGGCGGGACCGACCGGTTGTTCAGGTCGACGGACAGGAAGATGTCGTTGGCGACGGGGTGGCGCAGCTCCTCGGCGAGCTGGCCGATCAGCCCCGCAGTCCTGGCCAGCAACGCGAACCCGCGCAGCAGCTCCAGCGGCAGCCCGAGGTCGGCGAGCGCGGCGCCGCAGACCCCGGCCCCGTTGAGCGGCAGCGTCTTGCCCAGCACCCGCGGGTGCACCCGGCCGATCGCGGCGAACAGCTCCAGGTGCGGGCCGCGCAGGCCTTCGGCGTCGGCGATGGTGAACAGCCGCGGGGTGCGCGGGTCGCCGTCCTTGTGCACGTGGTGCCCGAGGCCGGGGACGAACTTCCGCTCCGCGCGGCACTTTTCGACGGTTTCGAGCGCGAGCGCGTCCCAGCCCGCTTCGTCGGTGGGCTGTTCGACGCCGGTGAGGACGTCGTGCAGGAACCGGCCGCAGTCCTCGGTGACGCCGAGGAACCGCGACCCGCCGCCCAGCAGGCCGGCCGCCAGGGCGCCCTGGACCGAGTCCGGCGCGGACAGGTACGTCAGCCGCGTGACGATCGCGGTCGGGGTGAAGCCGTGGTCGGCCAGCGCGGCCAGCACCGCCTCGAAGACCCTGGTTTCCCCTTTGGACGGACGTCGCTGGGTCGCCAGCCAGAAGGCGAGCTCGCCGAACCCGACCGTGCCCATGACGTCTTCGGCCAGGTCGTGCCCGAGCAGGGTGATCTTGTCCTTCGTGGACGCCCCGAGGGCGGTTTCGTAGACCGGGTCAGCCATCGGCGGCCTCCGTCAGCCACGCCCGCAGTTCGGCGCCGTGTTCGTCGAGCTCCGGCGGCGGCAGCCGGTAGCCGGCCGGGGTCGCGGAGAACCGGATGGGGTGGCGGGTCGTCGGGACCGCGCGGTCGCCGTCGCCGACCTCGACGATCGGGTCCAGCCCGAAGCGCTCGGCCATCGCGAACCCGCCGTCGATGGTGTTGATCGGTCCACAGGGGACACCGACCTTCGTCAGCGCGTCGAACCAGTCCACCGCACCGCGTTGCGCCAGCCGCTCGACCAGGATCGGCCGGAGCTCCGACCGGTTCTTCGTGCGATCGGCGTTGCGGGCGAACCGCGGGTCGTCCGGGACCTCGGGCAGGTCGAGGACCTCGCACAGCCGCCGGAACTGCCCGTCGTTGGCCGCGGCCACGATCAGGTCGGCGTCGGCGGTCGGCAGCGGCTCGTAGGGGAACACGCTGGGGTGGGCGTTGCCCATCCGGTAGGGCACCACGCCACCGGCGGCGTAGGCCGAGCTGTGGTTGACCAACCCGGTCAGCGCCGAGGACAGCAGGTTGACCTCGACGTGCTGGCCGGCGCCGGTCGCGTCGCGGTGGCGCAGCGCGGCCAGGATGCCGATCACCGCGTGGTTGCCCGCCATGACGTCGAACACCGAGATCCCGGCCCGGTACGGCGGGCCGTCCGGATCGCCGGTGAGGCTCATGAGGCCCGAGATCGCCTGCACCATCAGGTCGTAGCCGGGCACGTGCGCGCCTTCGCCGGCTCCGAACCCGCTGATCGAGGCGTAGACGCTGCCGGGATTGGCCCGGCGGACAGTGTCGTAGTCCAGGCCGTACTTGGCCAGCCCGCCGGGCTTGAAGTTCTCGATCAGCACGTCCGCGCGGGCCGCCAGCTCGCGGGCGACGACGGCGTCGGCCTCGTCGCGCAGGTCGAGCGCGATGGACCGCTTGCCGCGGTTGACGCCGAGGTAGTAGGTCGAGACGTCCCCGCGCACCGGCGGCATCCACGTGCGCGTCTCGTCGCCCTGCGGGCCCTCGACCTTGACGACGTCCGCGCCCAGGTCCGCGAGCAGCATCGTGGCGTACGGGCCGGCCAGCACCCGGGAGAAGTCCGCGACCAGCAGCCCGGACAGCGGGCCGGAGGGTGGTTCCACGCGACGCCTCCACTCGTGTCCGCCTGTCGGACTAATGTCCGCAGTTTGCTCCCGAGTGCCGCCGCGGTCAAGGTGCCGCGGGAACCGTGACGTGCGGGACGCTGTCCAGCCGCGCGAAGTCCGCGCTGATCTCCCCGGCGGTCTGCAGCAGCAGCGGCAGGTGGTGTTCGAGCAGCTTTTCGACCGGGGTCTCGGCCGCGTGGCAGTTGACGTTGACGCCGGCGATCACCCGCCCGGACCCGTCGCGCAGCGGCGCCGCCACCGACCGGATGCCCAGCGCGAGCTGCTCGTCGGTGAGCGCCCAGCCGCGGGCGCGGACCTCGCGCAGCTCGGCGTCACGCTCGGCGCGGTCCGGCTGCCAGCGCGGCACCAGCCCGGACCGGGTCGGTTCCGCCAGCACCGCCTCCAGCTCGTCCGGCGGCAGCGCCGCCAGCTGGACCTTGCCCAGCGACGTCGGCAACGCGGGGAACCGGGTGCCGATCTGCACGCTGAGGCCGACGATCTTCGGCACCGCGACCCGGGCGACGTAGACGATGTCCGAACCGTCGAGCTGGGCGATCGAACACGACTCGTTCGTGCGCGCGACCAGCCGTTCCAGGTGTGGCCGGGCCACGTCCCACAGGCCCATCGAGCGCACGTAGGCGACGCCGAGGTCGAGCACGCGCGGCGTGAGCGCGTAGCCGCGCCCGTCGGTGCGGACGTAGCCGAGTTCTTCGAGGGTGAGCAGGATCCGGCGGGCGGTCGGGCGGGCCAGGCCGGTGGCGGTGGCCACTTCGGCGAGCGTCATCTCCGGCCGGTGCGGCCCGAACGCCGTGATCACCTCGAGCCCGCGCGCCAGCGCTTCGATGAAGTCGGGACCGGTTCCCTCACGTGGCATGACGCCACCTCCCTCTGCAGTCCTGCCCGCAGCGTAGCCGTGGGGATTGACACCGGCGCGGTGCTGGACGAAAGTGGCGGCACCCGCCGAGTGTCCGTAGAGCGGACAAGTGTACGCACTGTTCGTAATGGAGGCAGTCATGTCCGGATCGATCGTCCTGCGGGGTGGCACCGTGCTGACCCTCGACGACGCCCGCCGCGTCCTCACCGGCGAAGATGTCCTCGTCGAAGGCGACCGGATCACCGCGATCGGGTCCGCCCTGGAGGTCCCGGCGGGCACGACCGAGATCGATGCCTCCGGCGGCATCGTCCTGCCGGGGATGATCGACACCCACCGCCACCTGTGGCAGACGGCCATGCGCGGCTACGGCGCCGACTGGACGCTGACCCAGTACTTCGTCTGGTACTACCTCGAATGGGGCAAGGTGTTCCGCCCCGAGGACATCTACGCGGGCAACCTGCTCGGCGCGTGGGAAGCCCTGGAAGCCGGCGTCACGACCACTGTCGACTGGTCCCACGGCCTGCAGACCACCCGGCACGCCGACGCGGCGGCCGACGCGCTCGAAGCCGTCCCCGGCCGGTTCGTCCTGGCCTACGGCAACATCCAGGACGCCCCGGCGAACTGGACGGCCACGGGGGAGTTCCGCGACTTCGTCTCGCGGCGCACGGGCGGTGACCTCGGCTTCCAGCTCGCCTTCGACGTCACCGGCGACCCGGCGTTCCCCGAGAAGCCGGCCTTCGAAGTGGCCCGCGACCTCGGCGTGCCGGTGACCACGCACGCCGGCGTGTGGGGCGCGACCGGCGACGACGGCATCCGGCTGATGTACGACCACGGGTTCATGACCCCCGAGACGATCTACGTCCACGGCGCCTCGCTGTCGGCGGACTCCTACCACCGCATCGCCGCCACCGGCGGTTCGGTGTCGGTCTCGACCGAAAGCGAGCAGAGCGCCGGCCAGGGCTACCCGCCCACCTGGGCGCTGCGCAAGTACGGCATCCCGGTGTCGCTGTCGATGGACACCTCGGTGTGGTGGAGCGGCGACCTCTTCTCGGCCATGCGCGCCACCCTGGGCGCCGACCGGTCCCGGGAGCACCTGGAGGCCCACGCCAAGGGCGAAACGGTGACGCACGCGGCACTGCGGGCCGAACAGGTGGTGGAGTGGGCCACCCGCGGCGGCGCCGCGGCACTGGGCCGCTCGGACCTGGGCAGTCTCGAGGTCGGCAAGAAAGCCGACGTCGTGCTGCTGAAGAACGACGATTCCCCGGTGTCGTTCCCGCTGCTGAACCCCTACGGTCACGTGGCGTTCCAGGCCCAGCGCGCCGACGTCCACACCGTGCTGGTCGGCGGCCGGGTCGTCAAGCGCGACGGCAAGCTCGTCGGCGTCGACCTGCCCGCGGTCCGGCGGCGCATCGAGGAGACGGTGGCGCACCTGCGCACGCAGCTGGGGGAGGAGGCGTGGCGGCAGGGGATGAACCCGGACGTCCCCGAGGCGAAGATCCTCGACAACCCGTACACCTACACCGACTACCAGAGCGACACCACCCACGGCGGCTGAGCTACCGTTCTCCACCGTGGTCCAGGTCTTCGTCCAGCCCGCCTACGGCACCGCGGACGCCCGCCGCTACGGCGCGGAATCCCTCGACCGGACCGTGGCCTTCCGCGAGCTCGCCGACCTGCTCGAGCCCGCGGACCTCGCCCGCCTCGACGCCCTGCACCCGGGCGGCCGGGCCCGGTTCTGGGGCGCCAAGGACAAGTACGACCGCCGGATGGACACCGTGACCACCGGTGACGTCGTGCTTTTCACCGGCCGCAAGCACGTCCAGGCCACGGCCGAGGTGGGCCACGGGTTCCGCAACCCCGCGTTCGCGCGCCGCCTCTGGCGTCCGGACCCGGGCAAGTGCGTGTTCAGCAACGTCTACAGCCTGCGCCGCTACCGGCGCGTCGAGCTGCCCTACGAGGCGATCTGGGCGCTGCCCGGGTTCACCGCCGGCGACAACTTCATGGGCCTGCGGTTCCTGGACGAAGCGAAGTCCGCCGCGGTGCTGGGGCTGCTCTCCGCGCACTGAGCCGCGCGGCACCACTCAACAGCGCGGCATCACGTCGTCGAAGGACGCGCAGTTGTCCTGGTACCAGGGTGTCGACTGCCACTGGTCGGCCGTCAGGATCCGGGAGGTGTCGCCAGCGACGAACTGCCAGGGCCCGTAGTAGGAGTTGCTGAACCAGTAGTTGCCCTGGTCGCGGGTGATGGCGTCCTGGACCAGCGTGCCCTTGTACGGCGACCAAGAGGGGTAGGTCCCGTAGTTGGACAGCAGCGCCATCTTGCCGCAGTTCCCGTTCGCGCAGCCGACGCGGGCCGGATCGAAGCGGAACGTGTTGTCGTGCACCTCGACCAGCTGGGTCTTCCAGCGGCAGTCGTCGTACAGCGGCGGGGACTCGATGCCCGGCGCCGAGCACTGCGTCCGGTCGGCGACGAGCTTGGTGCAGGTGTTGATCGAGGTGTTCGCCGGGCTGTTGCAGAACCGGTCGGCGTTCTCCCACGCGGTGACGCCGGACCAGTTGTCCTCGAAGGTGTTGTCGTAGATGTCGATGAGGTGGGTCCGGGCCGGCACCCGCGGCTCGCCGCCCGACTCGGACAGGTAGACGCTCGCCACCGGGAAGTTGTCGCCGCGGTCGCCGCGGCGCTTGCCCGCCACCAGGCTGTTGCGGCGCAGGACGTTGTCGCGGAACACGAGGTTGTAGCTGATCTCGTAGAACAGCGCCTCGGCGTCGTTGTCCTCGATGAGGTTGTTCTCGATCAGGAAGTCGTTGTTGTCGGTGTCGGCCCAGAGCCCGGCGCCGTGGTTGTGGTGGATCCAGTTGCCGCGGACGTCGGCCTTGTCGACCACCCAGAACTTGATCCCGCCGCTGCACCCGCAGCCGGGGTTGCGCGTTTCCCAGTCATCGGTGTTGTTGCCCGAGATTTCGTTGCCCTCGATGATCAATGCGGTGATCGTGCTGTCCGACCGGTAGGCGTTCATGCCGTACTGCCCGTTGTTGCGCAGGCAGCTGTGCCGTACCTCCTGGCGGGCACCGGCCATGATTCCCGCGCCTTTGTTGTTCTGCACGGTGGTGTTTTCGATGATCCAATGCTCGCCGGAATCGTGGTTCACCACGCCCTGGTCCTGCGGGGCGACGAAGTTCTGGATGGTGAGCCCGCGGATGACCACGTCCTTCGCCTGCTGGGTGAAGGCCGCGCGGTTGATGCCCTGCCCGTCGAGCACCGCGCCGGGGGCGCCGAGGTAGACGTCGCCGTCCTTGGGGATGACCTGCCCGAACGGGTCCGCCGCCAGCAGGTGCGTGCCCGCGGGCAACCAGAACGTCGTGCCGGGCGGCGACTCCTGCGACTTGTGGTAGAGGTCGCCGGGTACCGCGGCTTCGATGGCGACCGCACCCGCGGGGGCCGTCGTGTCCGCCAGTGGCTGGTGATCGCACACCGGTCCGGGCGTCACCGCGTCGGCGGCCACCGCCGGTCCGGGTGGCACGAGGAACGCGGCAAGCAGAACGACAGCCAGAATGGATCTGATCGGCGACATGCCGTGAACCTACGCAATTGACCGCGCAACGGCGTGGTCCGAACGAGTCCATTTCCGCGCTTTTCGGGTATACCAGGTAACGATAAAAGCAGTGATTACTCCACGACTGTGAATACCGTGGGAACAATCGATGGACGGCTCTGTTATCGTGGTCCGGCGGCGGCTCGTGGCCGGAATTCCCCGCCGGGCCGGCGCTCGGGACGCTTGTCCGGGGTGCCCGCGGCTGCGCCACCTGCCGCGTTCCGGGCAGCCGGCCGGCCGAACGTGGCCGCGGTCGATCGGCCGACGGCGGCCGCGTCGTCCCGCCGAGCCGCCCCCCGCTCCGTACCACGGTTCTTTCCGCTAAACGGAGGACTACCTGAGCGAGTGATTTACCGGCATTCATTCCGGCCACTACCGCGGCGGCGAACTAGGCTGGTCCGACCCCATTCCGCGACTGTCCTCCACTTGGCGGTTCCCGCGCACCGATCGGGTATTTGCGCAGGTCAACGCCCCATCGTGACCCCAAGGTGACGGTAACGTGACCGACCGGACAGAACTTCTGCCCCGGCCTCCGGGCCCCGAATGAAACCCGGTTGCCGCACTCAGGAAGGAACCCCGAGAAATCATGTCCACATTGCGACGACTGGCTGTCGCCGGCGCTTTCGCGCTGCCGCTTTCCCTCGTCATCGCCGGGCCGGCGACGGCGCACCCGCTCGGCTGGCCGCACGACTCCTGGAGCGCCGAAAGCTCCAGCAGCTGGGCCGGCATCGGCGGCGCGGGCACGACCGACACCGACGAAGGCTCGACCTGGTGGGGACACCACTGGTCGGACTCGGACTCGGCCGTGGCCGGCATCGGCGGCGCCGCCGTGACGCACAGCGGCGAGTCCGGCGACGACGGCTGGAACCACGCCTGGCACCACCCGGTGCACAACGGCTGGCACGACGGGGACGACGACGACTGCGACTACGACGGCGACGATCACCACCACTACGTCACCGGCGACTACGACGACGACGCCCCCGACGTGATCGAGCACCACCACGCCGTGAGCCACCCCGACCCGGTGAACCAGGAGCCGGCCGGCTACGTCGTCCACCCGGTCTACGACGCCGATGACGACGACGCCGACGACGTCGGCTACTACGCCGAGCAGCACTCGGCCGGGGCGGACGGCGCCACCTCGGCGCACGTCGTGAGCCACGCGGGCGAGCACCACGCCACGTACGACGCGGAGAAGCTGACGGCCGGCCCGTACGGCGCATCGTCGGAGGGTGCGCACGCGGTGGCCGTGCCGGACTACGCGGGTTACCACGCCTGGTACACCGCGGCGGGTGTGGGCGGTGCCGCGGCGCACTCGGTCACGGCGGTGGCCGACGCCACGGACGACGACGACGTCTGGGCCGACCACGACGCGGACAGCGACTTCGACTACGACCGGGGCTGACGCTCCCGATCGAAGCCGAGGCTGAGCGAGCCGGGTACGCAGC